>QGUX01000082.1 GCA_003242275.1 Pseudomonadota bacterium
TTTGGTTACTTGGAGCAATTCGTCACTTCTTGTGGTGCGGACGGCGGGACTCGAACCCACACTTCCTTGCGGAAAGCAGATTTTAAGTCTGCTGCGTCTACCAGTTTCGCCACGTCCGCCTGGAAGATGAGGCTCCCGCAGGGGTTCCGCCCGGGATTATGGAGCATGGCGCGGCGGGCCGCACGGAGGGTGCGGTGCGCGGGTGATGGCGAGCCGGGTTCAGAACCAGGTCCGGATGCCGATCACCACGCTGGTGTCGGCTGCATCCCCGCCCGTGGCATCGCGCAGGTTCGCCGTGCGGCCGAACGCGCGCTCGTGGACCACGCCGAGGTATGGCGCGAAGCGCCTGAGGATCTCGTAGCGCAGCCGCGCGCCGAACTTCGCATGCGACAGGCCCGAGCCGATGCCGCGCGAGGCATCGTCCCTGCCGTAGGCATCGGCCTCGATCCGCCAGTTGAGGATCAGGCGGCCGGTGAAATGCAGGTCGAGGTGCGCGTCGAGGCGCGCCGCCGTGCGACCGCCCTCGCCCACGTAGGCGATGAGGCTGCCTTCGACCCAGAAGGGTGTCACGCCCTGGATGCCCAGCGCCGCAAAGGTGCGCCCGCTGCGCGGCCGCACATCGTGGCGCACGCCGGCGAGCAGATCCCACCAGGCGGAGAGGCTGCGTCCATGGAAGAGCTCCACGTCGGCGGAGTCCGTGCGCTCGTCCGAGCGCGTCCCCTCGCTGCGCAGCCAGAGCCGGTCGGTATCCGTGCCGAGCCAGCCTTCGAGCTTCCATGCCTGGCGGATGACATCGTCCTCTTCCCAGGCTTCGAGGCGGTCGGCCAGCAGGTAACCGTGGATCGACCGGTCGTGGGTGGGGATTCCATGATCGGGTCCGGTGGCCGCGTGCCCGGTCCCGGCGCCCGATGGCGTTGCCGCCGGTGGTTCCTGCGCAGGACAGGGTGCCGCCAGCGTCAGGACCAGCGCCAGCCATGCAAGGCCGGCGGTCCTCACTCCTCCACCCTGACCATGCGCATCATGCCGGCTTCCATGTGGTACAGCAGGTGGCAGTGGTAGGCCCACCAACCGGGAGCGTCCGCACGTACGCGGTAGCTGCGGCGGGTGCCGGGCGGCATGTCCACGGTATGCTTGCGCACGAGGAACCTGCCCTGTTCGTCCTCCACGTCGCTCCACATGCCGTGCAGGTGGATGGGATGCGACATCATCGTGTCGTTGACCAGCACGATGCGCAACCGCTCACCATGGTTGAACCGCAGCGGCTCGCTGGAGGAGAAGCCGATGCCGTCGAATGACCAGGCGAACTTCTCCATGTGGCCCGTCAGGTGCACTTGCAGTTCGCGCCCGGGTTCGCGCCCGTCGGGATCCTCGAAGGCCGAGTGCAGCATGGCGTAGGTGAGCACGCGGCGGCCATTGTCCCGCAGGCCGACGCCCGGATCATCGAGCCGCGGGCGCGGCGTCATCGCGCGGCCGGGGATCCAGTGGCGGCACCGGCGCGGCGAGGCCGTGGCGCACGGCCAGCGTGCCGCGGACGTGGCCGGTGCGCGCCGAGTCCTGCGCAAAGATGGTGTAGGCGTCCTGGCCGCGCGGCTCGACGATGACGTCGAAGGTTTCGGCCACCGCGATACGCAGTTCCTCGACCGTGACCGGATGCACGTACTGGCCGTCCACCGCCACCACGGTCATCGCCAGGCCCGGAATGCGCACGTCGAAGTAGGTCATCGCCGAGCCGTTGATCAGCCGCAGCCGCACCTCTTCCCCCGGCGTGAACAGGCCGGTCCAGTTGCCCGCGGCCGTGACGCCGTTCATCAGGTAGGTGTAGGTGTGGGCGTTGACGTCCGAGAGGTCCGTGGGCGTCATGCGCATGGATGCCCACATGCGCCGCTCGGCCAGCGCCGCGCCAAGTCCCTGCCGGCGCGCATCGCGGAAGAAATCCCCCACCGTGCGCTGGTAGTAGTTGTCGTGCCCCGGCATCTTCTTCAGCCGCGTGAACAGCGACGCCGGATCGAGGTCCGTCCAGTCGCTGAGCATCACCACGTGGTCGCGCTGGTAGCTGAAGGGTTCGGGTCCGGCCGGATCGATGACCAGCGGCCCATACAGTCCCGCCTGCTCCTGGAAGCCCGAGTGGCTGTGGTACCAGTAGGTGCCCGCCTGATGCCGTGCCAGTGGATGGAGGCGTGGTCGCCATGGGCCCGACCGCGGGGCAGCGCATTGGTCACGTGCAGGGTGACCGTCGTGCCCTCGCGCCAGCGCAGCAGCGGCGCGGGCAGCGAGCCGTTGACCGTGATCGCCGGCCGGGTGCGACCGGTGAAATTGACCATGGACTGGCCGATGGTCAGGTGGAATCGGGTGCCCGACAGCTCGGGCATCGCGGGGACCGCAGGTTCCCGCGTCAGGCCGCGGGACGGTGCCAGGCCCGCGGCCGTGACCACGCCGCCTGCCGCGAGGCCCTGGACGAATCGACGCCGGGATGTGGGAACCGGATACGGCCGCATGGGCGGGAGGCAGGCTCGTGGACGGGACAGGTACGGCATTCTACCGTGCCCCCCCGGATCCCCTGGCCGGTCCGGGTCCAAATCCCTGGCTGCGACCACGGGGACCGTGGAACGGTTCGCTTCATCCGCACCCACGCGACGCCAGAATTGCCAGGCCACTCCCCCGGTGGTAGACCACTCCATCATCCGGCCGGATCGAGGAACCCGCCATGCCGAACGCCAGCCCAGACCCGCCTTGCAGTCCGATGCGCCGCAAGGTGCTCGTGTTCCTGGCCCAGGGCAGCGGACTGGCCGCGACCGGGCTGGCGGGCATCGCGGCGCACGCCGCGCAGGCGCTGCCGCGCGTGGTCATGCACAAGACCGAAGGCTGCGGCTGCTGCGATGGCTGGGCCGAGCACATGCGCAAGGCCGGCTTCGAGGTCGAGGTGCACGTCGCGCCCGACATCGACCGCGTCAAGGACCGCCTCGGCGTGCCCGCCGATGCCCGTTCCTGCCATACCGTGGAGGTGGGCGACTACGTGGTCGAAGGACATGTGCCGGCCGTCGACGTGCAGAGGCTGCTGAAGGAGGCGCCGCGGGCGTGGGGCCTTGCAGTGCCGGGCATGCCCATCGGCTCACCGGGCATGGGTGAGCTCCGGCCCGGCCTGTCCTTCGAGGTGCTGCTGATTTCCCGGGACGGTTCGCAGCGGGTGTACAGCCGCCACGAGGGCTGAATGGCGTACCCTTGAGGCTCCGGCGGCAGACGGAGGCCGCGCCAGGGGTCGCGTCATGGTGAAGGACGGGCATGTGCCAGCGCTCCCGGGGCAGCCGGAGCGCTTCATCCTGCGCAACAGCGCCGACATCAGGCGCGTGCGCAAGCATCTGCTCTCGCACTGGCGCGTGCCGCGCGTGCAGGTCAGCATCGACAGCCTGCCTGTGGTCGAATCGCAGCGTGCGCAGCACCGCTTCGACACCCTGTCGGAGAGTTGCAATTGCCTGCTTGGCGAGATGGCGGGGGGCGTTACCCTGCTGATCGGCTGCTACCGGGCCTGGGTGCATACCTGGCTGGGCCCGCCGGACCTGATGCCGGCGGTGATCGCGGCGGTGGTCGTCGGTGTCGCGGGCAAGGCCATCGAGAAGGGCCTCACCCGAATGCGGCTGGTCCTGGTGCTGAGGAGACTGCAGCTCGTGCTGGCCGGAAGGATCGCCGGGACGGCCACGGCAACATCGGGCGGGCCTGGTCCCGCCCCCGGCGACGCACTGGTCTACAGGCTGGCGAACCGCTGGCCACGCAAGCTCGATTCCGGCCCTCCGCCAGCGTCCGCCTCCGCCCCGCCTTCGCCGGTGCGGCCCCGGCGACAGCTGCTGGTGGGCAGCGCGGCCGACGTGAACCGGGCGGCCGTGGGCCTGTTCTTCCACTGGAAGCTTCCTCGCATCGACATCGCCGAGGACACGCTTGCGCCGGACGTCGCGCAGCGCGCCCAGTACCAGCTGCGGCGCCTTCGTGAGGGACCGGGATTCATGCTCGCGGCGGTGCTGGCGACCATCACCCTGCTGGCGGGTTTCCTCATCTACCTGATGCGCAACTCGAGCCAGGATGCGGTGCTGTGGACATCACCACTGGGTTCCGCAGGCCCGCTGGCCGTGCTCGCAGGTACTTTGCTGGCCGCATTGGCCGGCGTGGCCGCCGAGGCGGCGTGGAAGCGCCTGCGCCTGCTGGGGCTGCTGCTGGAGCTGCGGCGGCAGTTCCGCGGGCAGGCGGATGGCGCCCGGCAGGATGATCCCTCCGGGCGTCTTCCCTGAAACGGGCTTTCCGGCCTAGCGCGGCAGGAAGGCCTCCGCGCAGGACTTGAGCACCCCGGCCCACTGGCGGAAGCGCTGGTTGCCGGTGACGAAGGGATGCGGCTCGCCGGCCCTGCGCGCCGCCAGCAGTGGCAGCTTCAGCAGCGTGCCATCGGCGACCACGTGGTTGCTGAGTGGTACGTCCACGCGCGGATCGAGCGCGATGAAGCGGTCCACGGCGGCGGCATAGGTGCGGATGCCTTCCGCGTCGAGATGGCTGGCACCGTCGCCGCCCCAGTAGCCCACGTAGTGCCGCTGGTTGCCGTCGCGCACCTCGAAGATGGGCGAAATGGTGCCCGGCGTGTGGCCGGGCGTCACCACGATGCGCACCGTGGTGTCGCCGAGGCGGACGGTGTCGCCGTCCTTCACCACGATGTCGCGGTCCGGGAACGGCGCCGGCGTGCCGCGCTGCGGCCAGGTCACCATGTGTTCCCAGTCGGCCTCGGACATGACGATGCGCGCCTTGAAGGTGGACTGCAGGTACTTCGCGCCGCCGAAGTGGTCGTTGTGGCCGTGCGAGACGATGACGTAGCGGATGTCGGCCGGATCGAGCCCGAGCTTGCGCAGGCCACCGACGATGGTGCCCTCCACGTTGTGCTGGAAGCCGGCATCGAGCAGGATGATGCCCTCGCTGGTGGTCAGCGCCCAGGCCGAGGTGCTGCGGTCACCCACGAAGTACAGGTTGTCGAACACGCGCGCCGGCTCCACCGGCTCTGCGCTCTGCTGGGGAGCGGCCGGGCCGGTGCCGGCCGGCTTCGGGCAGAAGGCCTCGCGGATGCTGTCATGCACGGCCGTATCCAGCGAAGGCGCGGCGGCGGACGTGAGCGCCGGCATGGAAAGGAACGCCGCCACGGCGGCGCGCACCAACTGTTTCAACATGATTCCTCCGTCCGCCGATCGCGGATCCCTGATTACTGGTCCAGAAATTTCCTGATCGTGGCTTCCATCCTGGAGAGGTCCGCCTCGCCCTGGAAACGCGCCACCACGCGGCCCTGCGCGTCGACAAGGTAGGTCAGCGGCAGGCCCAGCACGCCGCCGAGCTGGCGGGCGAACTTCGCATCGCCCATCACGATGGGGTAGGACACGGGGAATCGCGCGAGGAAGCCCGTCACCTCGGACCTGTCGTCATCCATGGCCACGCCGATGACCTGCAGCCCGGCGGCCCCGAGTTCCTTCTGCCAGGCCGAGAACACCGGCATCTCCTCGCGGCATGGCGGGCACCAGGAGGCCCAGAAATTCAGCAACAGCAGCCTGCCGCGAAGCCTGGACAGCTGCACGGTCCGGCCGTCCAGGTCCTCCCGCACGAAGTCCGGCACCACATCGCCGACATTCATGGCGGGCGCGGCGGTGCCGGGCAATCCCGCGAGCCCCGCCAGGACGGCAGCAGACAGCACCGTCCGCCGCTTCATCTCATTCCGTCCTGGCCGTGGGATAGCCCTTCTCCACCCAGTCCGCACCGAAGTTGTTCTCGATGATCATCGCCTGGACATGGGTGAAGCCGAGCTCGACCAGTGCGTCATAGGCACCGGCCATGTTGGGGCAACGGTCCCAGGGGCAGCAGCCGCAGTAGATCAGGATGGGCGTGTCCTTCTGCAGGCCAGCCACGCGCTCGCGCAGCACCTGCAGGCCCGCGCCCGAATTGCCCGGACCCGCGTACTCGGAACCGGGGATGTGCGCCTGGTCGAACATGGTCCTGAATCCCACGTGCAGCATGAGGGTCCCTGCGGAGGAGCCATCCTTCACCCTGGCCGCCCAGTCGGCCGGCTGCACCAGCTTTTCCGCCGGAATGGAGGCGGCGGGCCTGGCCGCCACCGCGGAACCGGCCACCAGCATCAGCATGCAGGCGACCAGCAACATGGTCGTGATCCGCAGCTGGAGAACGTGCACCCGTGTCATCGATGTGGCCCTCATGTTCGGCAGGAAACGTGATTGTGCACCACAAACGGCCCGGACCCTTCATTCCACGCTGAGGTCGCGCAGGATGCCGTGCACGAACTGGGCGGCGGGCGTGAGCCCCGGCGAGCGCCGGTAGGCCAGGTACAGCGACCGCAGCAGGGGCGTATCACCCAGGGGTCGCGCCAGCAGGGTGCCGGCTTGCAGGTCCTCGTGCATCGCCGCCATGCTCATGGGCGCCACGGCGAACCCGCGGCGCACGATCTCCATTGCGCTGTGCAGCGAGTCGATCTCGACCACGATGCGTGGCGTCAGGTTCTGGGCCGCGAAGGCACCGTCGACCAGCGTGCGGATGGCATTGGGCCGGCGCGGCATCACCCAGGGCAGGCGCGCCAGCGCGGCCAGCGTCGGCTGTTCCGGCAGGCTCATCGACGGAGCGTGGATGAGCACGATGGCTTCGCTGAGGATCTCCTCGCCGGTCACCACCCCCTCCGGCCGGGTGGCCGAGATCGACAGCTCGATGTTGCCGTTGACCAGCAGCTCGTGCAGCACCAGGCTGCCTTCTTCCCGGATCTGCAGCCGGATCTCCGGGTGCTGCGTGCAGACCTTCTCGATCAGCGGCAGGCCGAAGCGCGGCAGCATGGTCGGCGGGATGCCCACGATCACGGTGCCGGAGAGTGGCTGCACTTCGCGGTGCACGGCCTCGTGCAGGTCGTCGAACTGCCGCAGGATCGCCTGCGCCCGCGCATAGAGGACCTTGCCCGCGGGCGTCGGCGTCACCCCGGATACCGAGCGGTCCAGCAGCTTGACCTTCAGTTCGTGCTCCAGGATGGCGAGCTGCTGGCTGAGCGCAGGCTGCGCAATGCCACTGGCGGCCGCGGCCCGCGTTATGCTGCCGCTGTCCACGATCTGCACGAAATAACGAAGCCTGCGGCTGTCCACGGGGGGATCATAAGTGACGATCACGGCTGCGACCATTCGCCGGGTGAAAGTGCGCCTGCTGATCCCCCTGCTCGCGCTGCTGTTCCTGAGCACCGTCGACCGCGCCAACGTGAGCTTCGCCGCGTTGCAGATGAACGAGGCGCTGGGGCTCTCGCCCGAGGCCTACGGCTTTGGGGTCAGCATCTTCTTCGTCGGCTACATCCTGATCCAGTGGCCCAGCCTGTGGCTGCTGCAGCGGATCGGCATGCACCGCTGGGTATTCGCCTGTGCCGGGCTGTGGGGACTGGCCGCCACCGGCCTGGCGTTCGTGCATTCGGCCGGCGGTTTCTACGCGCTGCGCCTGCTGCTCGGCATCGCCGAAGGCGGCTTCGCGCCCGGTGTCATGTATTACCTGGCGCAGTGGATTCCCGCGCGCCACCGCGCCGGCGCCATCTCGATGTTCATGCTCGCCGTTCCCGTGTCCACCATCGTGGGCGGTCCGCTGGCAGGCTGGCTGATGAGCATGGACAACCCGATCGGCTGGCAGGGCTGGCGCTGGATGTTCTTCATCGAAGGCGCACCCACGCTGCTGCTCGCCCTGCTCGCACTGCGCGCCCTGCCGGACACGCCCGCCGATGCCCGCTGGCTCGCACCCGGGGAACGCCGCGGGCTCGAGGAGGAGATCGCCCGCGAGAAACAGGCGGCCCCCACGAGCGCGGACGGGACCCATCCACTGCGCAACAGCCGGCTCTGGATCGCCAGCGTCTGCTGGTTCGGCCTGATGGCCGGCGCCCAGGGCATGTTGTACTGGCTGCCGCAGATCATCCGGCACCTGTCCGCCGGCAGCAGCGAGCTGGAGATCGGTTTCATTTCCGCGCTGCCCTGGGCCGCGGTGGCGCTCGGCATGGTCGTCAACGCCTGGCATTCCGACCGCAGGCAGGAGCGCCACTGGCACGTGGGCCTCGCGGCGCTGGCCGCGGCAGTCACGATCGGCCTTGCCCCGCTGCTCGGCACGGGCGCGGCCGCATTGGGCGTGCTGCTGCTGGCGGGATTCGCCATGGGCGCGGCGCAGAGCACCTTCTGGACGTTGCCACCGTTGTTCCTCAGCCCCGCGGGCCTGGCCGCCGGCTTCGCGCTGATCAACATGTGCGGCAACCTGGCCGGCCTCGTGATCCCCACCTTCATCGGCGGGGTGCGTGCCCGCACCGGCTCCTTCGACGGCCCGGTCTTCGCCATCGCCGCGCTTTCGGCCATCGCGGCGCTGGCCGTGTGGCTGCTGCGTCCCGCGGCACATCGGGATCGCTTATAGCCGGCAGACCGATCCACTGTTACCCACCGCATCGGGGTTGCCTACAATGCAGCCGATGGCTGACGACTACGATCCGGCGGCAGAGGAAAGCCTCGAGCACACCCACCAGGTGTTCGCGCAACTGCGCGCCCGCTGCCCGGTGGCCTGGAGCAGCGCCTTCGACGGCTTCTGGGCGGTGACGCGCTACCAGGACATCCTCGACATCCTCATGCAGCCGGAGCTGTACATCACGTCCGTGCGCAACGTGGTGCCCGGTTCCTCGACCACCGGTCGCCGCCCGCCGCTGCACCTCGATCCTCCCGGGCACACGCCCTATCGCCGCGCCATCGACCGCGCCCTGGGCGGAGCCCGCGTGGCGGCCATCGAGGAAACCACGCGACGCGCGGCCCGTTCACTGATGCAGGCGCTGGTGGCCTGCGGCGAGGCGGACTTCGTCGAGCACTTCTCCAGTCCGCTGCCCGCGGTGGTGTTCGGCGACTGGCTGGGCCTCACCGAGGCGCAGACCCAGGTGCTGTGGCGCACCGCCAAGGCCTACGTGAAGGCCTGGGAATCCTTCGACAAGAGCAGTGTGGCCGTCGCCGCCGAACAGCTGGCGAAAATGGCCGCGGAGCTGATCGCGGAACGGCGCCGCGAGCCGCGCGATCCGGCGATCGATCCCACCAGTTCCCTGCTGGCGGCGCGCGACAACGACGGCAATCCCTTCCCCGAGCACCTGCTCGCCGGCTGCGTGCGCCAGGTGCTGGTGGTCGGGCTGGTTGCGCCCCCGATCCTGCTCGGCAGCATCGCGGTCCATCTCTCCCGCGACGTGCAGCTGCAGGACCAGTTGCGCAACGACCTGTCGCTGGTGCCTGACGCGGTGGAGGAGTTCCTGCGGCTCTACACGCCGTACCGCGGCTTCGCCCGCACGGCGCGCCGCGAGGTGGAACTGCATGGCCGGCGGATCCGGCCGGGTGAGCCGATCGCGCTGGTCTATGCCTCGGCCAACCGCGACGAAACCGTGTTTCCCGAGCCGGACGAGTTCCGCCTGCGCCGGCCCAACATCCGCCAGCACCTGGCCTTCGGCCGCGGTCCGCACATGTGCGCCGGCATCGCGCTCGCCCGCCAGGAGCTGCGCATCGCGCTGGAGGAGCTGCTGCTGCAGACCTCGCACTTCGAGGTGTGCGGTGAGCTGCAGATGAGCGGTATGCCCGAACTGGGCCCGATCTCGGTGCCGCTGCGGATGCGCCCCGCCGCACACTGAGGCGCCGCGCCGGCGGCGGGAGCGCACCCCTCGGCCTTGCCGGAACCAGGGTGGAGACGGCTCCACCCTGCCCCGTCCAGGCGGTCAGAAATCGACTTTCGCGCGCAGGCCGAGCTGGCGCGGCGCGCCGTAGATGATGCCGCCGCTGGCCGAGCTCGCGTCCTGCACCTGCGCCGCGATGTACGTCTTGTCGAACAGGTTGGTGGCGAAGGCCTCCAGGCGCAACCTTGCGGAAGGTTCCATCGTGATCCGCAGGTCCCACAGCGAGCGCGAGGGAACCCGCGTGGCCGTGTAGCGGAACGGCGTGGAGAGCTGCGAACCCACATACGAGTACTGCAGCCGCGGCGTAACGCTCCAGGTGCCGACCACCAGGTCATACTGGACGCCGGCCGTCGTGGTGAGCTTCGGGGCGAAAGGCACGGTCGATCCCGCGGGCACCAGGCGGTTGGTGTTGGTCTGCGAATCCGTCAGCATCGCATCCTCGGTGAACTCGCTGTCCAGCGCGCTCAGGCCGAGGTTGAAGCCGAGGTTCGAGAAGCGCCCGGCCATTTCCAGCTCCACGCCGTAGATCTCGGCCGGCGCGGCGTTCAGCGTGTTCGGCAGCAGCACGGGCGGCGTACCCACCTCGGTGAGCGCGGACAGCTGGATGCCCTCGTACTCCGAGTAGAACAGCGCGCCATTGATGCGCAACCTGCCCTGCGCGACCGTCGACTTGATGCCGAGTTCACCCACCTTGTTGGTCTCGGGCTGGTAGTCCGGCAGCCGCGGGTCGAGGTTGATGCCGCCCGCCTTGTAGCCCTTGGAGGCGGTGGCGTACACCATCACGTCGTCGCTGGCGAAGTACTTCAGGCCGATGCGGCCGGTCACCTCGTCGGACTTGAGCCTCGAGCTGCAGGGGAAGCAATCCGGCGGCGGGGGCCCCGGGATCTGGAAGCGGGTGTACTCCTGCTCGTCCACGGAGTAGCGCACGCCCAGGTCCAGCGCCCATGACGGGGCAAAGCGGTAATCAAGCTGGGCGAACAGCGACTTCGAGGTGTTCTCCAGCTCAGTGACGATGCTGGAGTTCGACTGCACGAAATCCACGGTGTTGCGGTTGTCGCGCAGCACGGACACCGGGCTTTCTTCCTGCATGTAGAACGCGCCGACGACCCACTGCAGGGCTCCCTCGCCCTGCGACAGCAGGTTGACCTCGCTCACCCAGGTACGCAGCTCCTGCGAGGTGTAGCTCACGCGGCCGGGATACAGGGCCGTGTTCGCGCCACTGGTCGGGAGCTCCGCCGGCACCGGCGGCGCCGTCGCCGTGCGGTCGCCGTCGGCCTGGTCGGTGGTGATGGCGTCCAGGTAGCTGGTCTGCAGGCGCAGACCCAGCCGCGGCGACAGGTCGAAGTTCGCTTCGAGCGAGGCGCGGTCCCCCTTCTGGTCGAGGAAGGAAATCGCGTCTTCCTCGATCGTGAACGGGTCGGAGGTCACCAGGTCATTGCGGTTCTTGATCGCGTTGTAGTCCGTGTCCCGGTCGAAATGCTCGTAGCGCAGGTCGAAGTACATCGTGTCCGTCGGCGCGTAGCGGAACGCCACGCGGCCGGACAGGTCGCGGCCGCTGCCCGGCTCGCTCGGGCTGGGGCCGATGTTCTTCGTGAAGCTGCCGCGCTTGTCGTACACGCCCGACAGGCGCATCGCGAACTTCCCGCCCATCGGGACATTGACCGCCCCGACCGTGCGGTACCAGTCGTCGGTGGCCAGGGTCTGGTCGACGTAGCCCGACAGGGCGTCGAAGCGCGGCGCCGGCGTGCGCACGTAGATGGCCCCGCCGGTGGAGTTCTGCCCGGTGAGGGTTCCCTGCGGCCCGCGCAGCACCTCGATGGAATCGATGTCGTAGAACGACTGGGCGATGAACTGCTCGTGCGGGATGAACATGCCGTCGATGTAGTAGGCGACGCCCGGGTTAGACGTGGGCGCCGACTGGCCGATGCCCACGCCGCGGATGTTGATGAACGTCGAGCGGTTGTACGTGTTGATGGCCACGCTCGGCGCGACGTTCTGCAGGTCCAGCACGTTGTCGACGCCCTGGGCGGCCAGCGCCTCGGCATTGAGCACGGTGGCGGATGCGGGAACTTCCTGCAGGCTGACTTCGCGGCGTTCGGCGGTGACCACCACTTCCTGCAGCTCCTGGACCGCATCGCTGGCGGCCATGACGGCGCCCGACGCGATGCCGCCGGCGGCGGCGAAGGCAATGCGGGGAAGGCTCCGGGGTATCCGTGTTCTCATTGTTGGCTCCTGGCGATTTCCCAGAGCACGCAGTCTAGTGAGTCCATCTCGGGCCGGGGCACACCAATTCTGTCTGGTGCCATAAGACCGGGCGTATGGCGCGCAGGAATGCGCCGGAGTCCATGCGGCCTGAATAGCGGCGAGTCCCGCCGCGTCTTACAGCTTGGCCAGGCCTGCCTTCGTGATCGCCTTCACTGCTTCCGTAAGCTTCCCCGTCAAGCAGGCATTTCAAAAGTAGAACTTCCGGCGACGCGTTGGCG
>QGUX01000319.1 GCA_003242275.1 Pseudomonadota bacterium
GCCGGTGTCCATCTCCACCTGCGGCTGGTAGTGCAGCTCGAACTGCTGCGCGTCCAGCGCATGCCTCAGGCCGCTCTCGAGCTTCAGGCGCTGCATCGAGGCGGCATTCATCTCGCGCGAGTAGTACTGGAAGGCCGCCTTGCCCTGCTGCTTGGCGTGGTACATCGCCGTGTCTGCATTGCGCAGCAGCACCTCGGCGCTGGTGCCGTCGGCCGGATAGGTGGCGATGCCGATGCTGGCGGTGACGAACACCTCGGTGCCGCCGATGTTGAAGGGCCGGTCGAGCTTCTCGAGGATGCGGTTGGCCACGGTGCCGGCCGCCAGGCGGTTGCGCAGTTCCGGCAGCAGGATCACGAACTCGTCACCGCCCACGCGCGAGACCACCGAATCGAGGATGGAGGCGAAGCTGGCGGTGGCGTCGGGGTCCACGTCCTGCCGCACGTACAGCGCCAGCACGTCCTCGGCGCGGATGAGCTCGCCCAGCGTGGCGGCGAGCTGGCGCAGCACCTCGTCGGCGCCATGGTGGCCGACGGTGTCGTTGATGCGCTTGAAGTTGTCCAGGTCGACGAACAGCACCGCGAATTCGGCCTGGCGGCGGCTGCTGCGCGCCAGCAGCTTCTCCAGGTTGTCGTGCAGCACGCGGCGGTTGGGCAGGCCGGTGAGGCCGTCCTGGAAGGCCAGCGCGCGGATCTGCTCGTTGGATTCGGCCAGCTGCTGCAGCACCTGCTCGCGGGCGCGGGCCTCCTCCTCCAGCCGGCGCTTGGCGGCCTCCAGCTCGGCCGTGTGGCGCCGCACCTGCTCGCCCAGCTCCTCCATCTTCATCGTGGCCAGTCGCGCCAGCTCCCAGCGGGCGCGCAGCGCGTGCGCGAGCTGGCGCACCTCGATGGTGTCGAAGGGCTTCTTCAGGATCAGCACCCGGTCGGTACTGCAGGTGCGCGCGGCCATTTCCTCCCAGCTGTGGTCGGAGTAGGCCGAGCAGATCACCACGTTCAGCTCCGGGTCGGCCTCCAGCAGGCGCGCGGTGGTCTCGACGCCGTCCATGCCGGGCGGCATGCGCACGTCGACGAAGGCCAGCGCGAAGGGACGCCCCGCGGCGCGCGCCTCGCTGACCATCTGCAGCGCCTCGGCGCCCTGGTAGGCGGAGGAGATCTCGAAGCCGGACTCCGCGGGCGCCGCGCCGGTGCCGAACAGCGAGGCTTCCAGCGCGTCGAGTTCCTCCATCCCGTCACTGGCGCCGGCGAGGCTTTTGCGGATGTCCTCGTGGATGGCCGGGTTGTCGTCCACCACCAGCACGCGCCGGTTGGCCTCGATGACGGTGGTTCGCAGCGTGGTGACGCCCATCGCGGCCTACGCTCCCGCCGCCTTCCTGGCGGCCTCCGGCAGGCACAGCGGCACGCGCAGCACGAAGCTGGCACCCTGGTTCTCGCCCTCGCTGCGCGCGGTGAGGCTGCCGCCCATCTGCTGCGCGGCATTGGCCGAGTTGTGCAGGCCGAAGCCGTGCCCGGCCTTCCGGGTGGTGAAGCCGTGGGTGAAGATGCGGTCCAGGTTCTCCGGCCGGATGCCGATGCCGTTGTCGCGCACCTCCACGCAGGCCATGTCCTCCCCGGCGAAGACGCGCACCACGATGCGCCTTTCCGCATCCCCGCGCTCCTCCAGGGCGTGCCGCGCATTGGAGACCAGGTTCACCACGATCTGCAGGATGCGGTGGCGATCGAGCAGCGCGGCGGGCAGCTCCTCGTATTCGCGCACCACCTCCACGCGCGAGTTGCGCAGTGCGGGGCCGGCGATGGCCAGGGCGGACTCGACGATCTCCTGCAGGGTGCACACCTCGGTGACCCCCTGCGCCTTCGCGTAGGACTGCTGCGCGGCGATGATCTTCTTCATGTGCTCGAGCTGTTCGAGCACGAGGTCGATCTCGCCCTTCACCGCTTCCTTGCGGGCGATGAGCACGCGCGCGAGCTGGCGCAGGTAGTGGGGCATGTGGCGGCCGGCCTCGTCCTTCTCCAGCCATTCGCCGAGCCGGCCGGCGTTCAGGTCGAACAGCTCGCACACCTTCTCCAGCCGCTCCACCGGCAGCGAGCGCAGCGCCTCGCGCGCCACCTGCGCGCCGACGTTGACGCTGTTCATCACGTTGCCGACGTTGTGCAGCACGCCCGAGGCCACCTCGGCCATGCCGGCGCGGCGCGACAGCTCGACCAGGCGTCCCTGCGCGCTGGCCAGCTCGCGGGTGCGCTGCGCGACCAGCTCCTCCAGGTGGTCGCGGTAGCGCGACAGTTCGCGCTCGGCGTTCACGCGCTCCTCGATCTCGCGCTTCAGGGCCGCGTTGGCCTGCTCGATGCTGCGCGCCTGCTGCTCGCGCTGCGCGTACAGCGTGGCGTTGTCGATGGACACGGCGATCTGCAGCATCAGCACGTTCAGCGCCTCGAGCCGGCCGGGCGTGAAGGCGCCGGCGACCTGGTTGTTCTCCAGGTAGACCAGCCCGGTGAGCCGGCCCTTGTGCAGGATGGGCGCGCACAGCACCGACTTCGGCCGGCGCCCGGCCAGGTAGGCATCCTGGCGGAAGCGCGCGTGCTGCGCCGGTTCGGCCAGCACCAGCGTCTCGCGGGTGCGGATCACGTAGTTGGCGATGCCCTCGGACAGGAGCTGCGAACCCTGCAGCGGCTCGCCGGGCAGCAGGCGCGTCTGCTGCGCCGACGAGTCGCGCACGCCGCGCACCAGCGGCCGGCCCTGCTCGTGCAGCACCAGCACCGCACGGTCGCCGCCGGCATTCTCGAGGATGATCTCCAGCAGCTTGGCCAGCAGGCGGTCGAGCAGGATCTCGCCCGAGAGCACCTGGTTGGCCTTCAGCAGCGCCGCCAGGTCGAGCGAGTCGCCGTGCTCGTGGGTAGCCAGGCCGCTGGAATCCACGGCCGCCGCCGGCCTGCCCTCCCCGCCTGCGCGCAGGTGCCAGGCCTCGCGCAGCGCGCC
>QGUX01000083.1 GCA_003242275.1 Pseudomonadota bacterium
CGCCCCGCCCCCGGGTTCCACGGGGTTGCCCCCTTGCCCCGCGGGGCGTTTGCCTCGGCGCCGGCCCCCCCCAGCAGCCCCCCCCCCTCGGCCCCCTCCGCATCGGTTTTGTAGCGCCCGCGGGTGGGATTGGCGCCATGCCCCTGCCCCGCCGCGGCCATCAGCGGCGTCACGCCCTGCTCGGTGGGGAAGCTGTGGTCGGCGCCGTGCGCGAGCAGCAGCGCCACCGCCTCGTGGTCGCCGCCCTTGGCCGCACGCAGCAGCGGCGTGGCGCCGGTGGACAGCACCGTGTCGCCGCCGCGGTCGAAGATGTAGTTGCGGTACGGCGGCCTGAGCTTCAGCGGGATGTCCGGGTTGGCGCCCTTCGCGAGCAGCGCCCGCGCCACGTCGAGCCCGGTGGTGAAGTCCTCGCTGGGCAGGTCCGGCCGCCCGCCGCGCGGCAGTGTGTTCATGTCCACGGCCACGTACAGCGGCGTCTGGCCATACAGGTCCCAGCGATCGACGTCGGCGCCCTGCCCGATGAGGAACAGCGCCAGGTCGAAGTGCAGGTTCATGATGGCCATCACCAGCGGCGTGGTCTGGTCGGGATCGGGCAGGTCGATGTCGGCGCCGCCGGCCAGCAGCTCCCGCGCGCACTCGATGCAGCCCTCGCGCGCGGCATACAGCAGCGGCGTGAGGCCGCCGCGGTTCATGCCCTTGGGACGCGGCTCGGAAGTGATGCGCCGCGGCCACTCGCGCACCGCGGCGCGCGCGTCCACCTCGGCGCCGGCCCGGACCAGCAGCCGGATCATGTCGGGATGCCCGCGGGCCGTGGCCCACATCAGCGCGGTCTGCCGCGCCCAGCCCTCGCGCGCATTGACGTCGGCGCCGGCCTTCAGCAGCAGCTTCGCCGCCTCCACATTGCCGGTGCGCGCCACCACCATCAGCGCGGTCTGCCCTTCGGGATTCTTCGCCTCGACGTCCGCGCCGGCCTTCAACAGCAGCCGGATGGCCTCGACATGGCCGCTGGTGGCGGCCAGCGCCAGCGGCTTCGCGCCGAAGTCATTCTCCGCGTCCGGATCGGCCCTGGCCTTCAGCAGCGCCTCGATCAGCCGCACCTCGCCGTAGTGGGCGGCATAGTGCAGCGGCGTGGTGCCATCGAGCTCGCGCGCGCTGGCGCGCGCGCCGGCCTTGAGCAGGTACAGCGCGGCCTGCGCATCGCGCGCGCGCAGCGCCTCGAAGAGCTGCCGGTCGAGCGCGGCCCGATCCACCTGGCTGGCTGCCTGCCGGTTCTCCGCGAAGGCGGTACCGGGCAGGGACACCGCCCCCACGGCCAGCACCAGCGGCGCCATCAGCAGCAACGGCAGGGAGCGCCGCATCCGCCCGAACCGCATCTGCCGCTGCACCACCGGGGATGTGCTGCCAGCCCGTTGCACTCAGAGCTCCGCGAACGTGCCCGTGCTGTCGCCCACCGTCTCCACCTCCACCTTGGCCCGGTGCAGCAGCGTCAGCAGCAGGTTGGCATGCGGCGTGTCCTGCGGGTACCTCAGGTGCTGGCCGCCCTTGATGGTCCCGGCGCCATGCCCGAACACCGCCGACGGCAGCGGATCGTTGTTGTGCTTGTCGCTGTTGGACATGTTGCTGCCGAACAGCACGATGGAATTGTCGAGCAGCGTGCCCTCGCCATCCGGCGTGGCGGCCAGGCGGTCGAGGAACTCCGTGAACACCTTCGTGTGGAAGTTCTGCACCGTGACCAGCTTCTCGATCTTCTGCGGGTTCTCCTGGTGGTGCGAGAGCGGGTGGAAGGCGTCGGAGATGCCGAGGTTGTTGTAGGTGCGCATGCTGACCTCGCGCGCCATCATGAAGGAGGCCACGCGCGTCAGGTTGGCCTGCCAGGCCAGTGCGATCAGCTCGAACTGCAGCTTCAGGTGCTCCTCGAACGAGGCCGGGATGCCCACCGGTGCATCCGGCAGCTCCACGCCGCCCATGCCCTCGGTCTGGATCTTCTGGATGCGCCGCTCGATCTCGCGCACCGACTCCAGGTAATCGCTGATGGTGGCGCGGTCACGCGGTCCGAGCCGCCCCGCCAGGCGCTTCGCGTCCTCGGCCACGGCATCGAGGATGCTGCCGTTCTCGGCCGTGATGGCCGCGCGCTCGTCGGCCGTGTCGCCCTGCCCGAACAGCCGGTAGAACACCTTGCGCGGGTTGTGCTCCATGGGCAGCGGCTGCGTGGGCGAGCGGAACGACACCGTGTGCCCGTAGCTGCAGCCATAGGCCGGATCGCAGACCGAGCCCACCTCGGTGGCCAGCTCCAGCGACGGGAACGCGGTGTCGGCGCCCAGCGCCTTCGCGGCCATCTGGTCCACGGTGGTCGCGGCCCTGGGGTCATGGCTGATCGCCGGCTTCACGCAGCCCAGCCACGTGCCGGCGATGATGGCGTGCGGCGTGTTGCTCTCGCCGCCGCGGTTGCGCAGGCCGCTGACGATGGTCATGGCGCCGCGGTGCTTCGCCGCCGGCTCCAGGATCTTCGTCATCTCGAAGTCGGTGCCGGTCTTCGCCGGCGACCAGTGCTGCATCACCGCGCCATGCGGGAAGTACACGAAACCCATCCGCACCCGGCGCGCGCCGGCGGTATTGGCCAGCGCGGTGGCCGCCGGCACCATGGCGTCGAGCAGCGGCAATGCGATGGATGCCCCCATGCCGCGAAGCACGCTGCGCCGGTCGATGTGTTTCCTCGTGATGAACATCGCCCCTCCTTCTAGCTCATTGCCCGGCCGTGCTGCTCAGCACGGCGGGCTCCGCCGGCGGCACCTGCTGCATGCGGAAGGGCGCGCTGTCGACGACGGCCTCCAGCACCGCGCCGAAGCGGTAGTCCTCGCGCGCGGCCTCCCGGACGATGGCGCGGATGGTGGGCATGTCCTCCCATTCCATCGGCCGGCCGGTGGCATAGATCATCAGCTTGGTGACCAGCGTCTGCACGAACTGCTCCGGGTTCCTCATCAGTGCCTGGCGCAGGTCCACCGGGCCGGTGACCCCGGTGCCGTCGGGCAGCACACCCGAGGCGTCGATGCGCGTGCCGGCGAGCCGGTCCTTCTCGCGCCAGCGGCCGGTGGCATCGAAGTTCTCCAGCGCCAGCCCCATGGGATCCATCACGCCGTGGCAGGAGTGGCAGTTCTTCTGCTGGCTGTGCGCGGCCATCTGCTCGCGCATCGACAGCACCTTCTCGCCGGCGGCCGGCTCCTTCAGCGCCTCCACGCCCGGCGGCGGGGGTGTGGGCGGCGTGCCGGTGACGTTCTCCAGGATCCAGGCCCCGCGCAGCACCGGCGCGGTGCGGTTCGGGTAGGAGGTGGACATCAGGATGCCGGCCTTGCCCAGCAGGCCGAAGCGGTTGGGATCGGTGAGTTTCACGCGCCGGAAGTGCGCACCTTTCACATCGTTGATGCCGTAGTGCACCGCCAGCCGCTCGTTCAGCCAGGTGTAGTCGGCCGTCATCAGCTCGAGCACGCTGCGGTCGTTCCGGAACACGTCGTCGACGAAGCGCCACACTTCCTCGCGCATCTCCTCGCGCAGGTCGCCGGTGATGTCCCGCTGCGGCGCTGCGTACGGGAAGGTGTTCGGGTCCGGTTCGATGTCGGCCAGCTTGCCCAGCCCGAACCACTGGAAGGCGAAGTCGCGCGCCAGCGTGCGGGCGCGCGGGTCGGCCAGCATGCGACGCACCTGCCGCGACAGCCCGGCGCGGTCGCGCAGCCCGCCCGCGGCGGCCGCCTCCAGCAGATCGTCATCCGGCAGGCTGCTCCACAGGAAGAACGACAGGCGCGAGGCCAGCGCGAAGTCGTCGATCTCGAACACGTCGCCGGGCCGCGCTCCCCCGGGCGGCTCGATCACGCGGTACAGGAATTCCGGGCTCGCCAGGATGCGCGTCAGCAGCCCGCGCACGCCCGTATCGAAGTTGCCGCCCTCGCGCGCCGCGTCGAAGGCCTTCATCAGCCCCCCGACCTCGCCCTCGCGCAGCGGCCGGCGGAACGCCCGGCGGGCAAAGCGCGCCGCGATCTGCTCCGCGCAGGCGCGCTCCCCGGCCACGGTGTCCGGGTAGCAGGAGAAGATGCGCCGGCGGCTCGGCGTCTCGCTGACACCCTCGGCCGTGAACGGCCCGCGGATCTCGAAGGTGTTGACCTTCAGGACGCGCTCCTCGCCGCCGCCGGGAATCAGCGGCTGCAGGCGCGCCTCCGACTCCGCGTAGCTGCGCGCGCGGAAGGTCACCGCCACGCGATGCTGCCCCGCCTTCGCATGGAAGCGGATGTTCTTCAGCCGCCGGTTGATGGCGTCCACCGGCGCATCGCCCTTCTGGTCGATGGCCTTCTGGTCGGTCTCGCCGCCCAGCGTGGTCTCGTAGATCTTCACGCCGTCGACCAGCGCCACCAGCGTGTTCTCGTACTCCATGCCCTCGACCCACAGCGCGCGGGCCATGTCGTTGATGTTGAGCTCGTACTCGCCATCGACGGGGAAGATGTGGTCCACCGCGAAGCCGCCGCGCGTGCCGAACGGCAGTCCCTCCACGTGGTTGTGCTGCGGGCCGGGCACGGGGTTGCTGTAGGGTGTGCCCACCGGACGCTGGCCCGGGTTGCCCACCGCCAGCTGCGCCACGCTGCGCGCGGCGGCGAGGTACTGGTCGAGGAAGGTGGGCGAGACCTGCAGCACCTTGGCCACGTTGTCGAAGCCGTCGGACAGGTCATCCTGCGGCAGCAGCGCGGCCGGGTCGAACTCGAGGCCGAACAGGTCGCGGATGGCATTGGCGTACTCGCGCCGGTTCAGGCGATGCGCGGGCACGTGGCCGGCATGGGGGTGCTCGCGCGCCGCCTCGTCGATGCGGCCCTCGATCCAGCGCACGAAGGCCTGGGTGTCGGCGCTGGACGGACGCGGCTCGCCCGGCGGCGGCATCAGTCCGCCGCGCATGCGGCGCACCACCTTCTCCCAGGTTGCGGCATCGGCGGCAATCGCGGCGGTCTCGCGTTCCAGGGCGTCGAGCGCCAGCTCGCCGGCCCAGTCGGTGGTGTTGTGGCAGGAGAGGCAGTACTCCTCGAGCAGCGCCCAGTGGCCTTCGCCCGCGGGCGCCCCGGCGGCCATGGCCATGCCGCCTGCCAGGCATCCCGCCAGCCATGCCGGCGCACGCCGCCCTACGGCCCTCACGGTCATGCTCGCGCCCGCCCCCGTCCGCTTCAGGTGCAGCCGATTCTAGGTGATCGGCCCCCGGAATGATCGGTTAGAGTCCGGTTCCATGAGGGCCAGTACCACCCGCCGGGCATTCATGGGTTCGTTATCCGCATGGGCATGGATGATGAGCGCCCGCGCGGCGGCACCGCGCCTCGAAGCCGAATTGCTCGGTGATGGCCTGGTGTGGATCCGCGGCGCCGGCGCCAACCTGCTGGCGCTGCGCGAGCCGCGCGGGCTGGTGTTCATCGACGGCGGCCACGCCCGGCATGCGGACGAGGTGCTGCGGCTGGCGGCGCGCGAACTGGGCCCCGGTCCGGCGCACACCCTGGTCAACACCCACTGGCATGCCGAGCACACGGGCCTGAACGATCGCCTCGGCCGCGACGGCGCCACCATCATCGCCCACGAACACACGCGGCTGTGGCTGTCGACCACCGTGCGCTACACGCCGGACGGCCCGCCCATCCGTCCGTTGCCCCGGCACGCGCAGCCCAACCGCACCACCTGGACCGGCGGCGAGCTGGCCGTGGGTGAGGAGCGGCTGACCTACGCGCTGATGCCGCAGGCGCACACCGACGGCGACCTGTACGTGAAGCTGGCGAGGGCCAATGTGCTGGTCACCGGCGGCGTGGTGGCGGGCAATGGCTGGCCCGTGCCCGACTGGGTGACGGGCGGCTGGATCAACGGCACCGTGTCGGGCTACCGCACGCTGATCGCGCAATGCGATGCGGACACGCGCGTGCTCACCGCGTACGGCACGCGGCTGTACCGCAAGGCCGACCTCGAGGCCGAGCTGGAGATCCTGGCGAGACTCTCCGGCGAGCTGGCGCGCATGATGCGCGCCGGATTCGGTCCCGCCGACGTGCTGGCCGCCGAGCCGGCGAAGGACCACGTGGCGCGCATGGGCGATCCGACGCAGTTCCTCACCGAATCCTTCAAGAGCCTGTGGCCACGCCTCGCGCCGGATGCCTGACGACACGCTTCCACCCATGCCTTCGGAAGGCGAACCGCGCTGGCTGGTCTGGTCGCGGCAGCTGCAGTCCATCGCGCAGGCGGGCCTGACCTTCACCAGCAACCCCTACGACATCGAGCGCTACCAGATGCTGCGTGAGCTCGCGGTGGAGATGCTCGCCGAGGGCACCGGCCTGCCGCGGGGGCAGCTCGCCCCGCTGGTGCGCAATGAGACCGGTTATCTCACGCCCAAGATCGACATCCGCGCCGCGGTGTTCGATGCCAGCGACCGCCTGCTGTTCGTGCGCGAGGCCGCCGACCACGGCCGCTGGACCCTGCCCGGCGGCTGGGCGGACGTGAACCTCACGCCGGCCGAGAACGCGCTGAAGGAAGTGCGCGAGGAAAGCGGCTACGAGGCACGCATCGTGAAGCTGGCCGCCGCCTGGGACCGCGCGCGCCAGGGACATCCCGCGAGCCTGTGGTCCTGCCTGAAGATGTTCTTCGTCTGCGAGCTCGCCGGCGGCGCGGCGCGCACCAGCCACGAGACCACCGAGGTGGCGTGGTTCGGCCGGGACGAGATTCCGGACGACCTTTCAGCCGGCCGCGTGCTGCGCCACCAGGTCGAGCGCATGTTCGCGCATCGCGCCGATCCCACCCTGCCGGTCGAATACGACTGAGGATTCAGGGTCGAAGCTGCCCGCCGGCGGTCTTCTTCGCGGTCGCCTTCGCATCGGCGGCGGTGCACGCCGCCTCGATCTCCTGCATGTGCGCCTGCGCCCAGCGCGCCAGCCCGCACAGCGGCTCGCCCAGTGAAGCGCCCAGCGTCGTGAGCCGGTACTCCACCCGCGGCGGTACCTCGGGATAGACCTTGCGCTCGACCAGGCCACGCTGCTCGAAGGCGCGCAGCGTCTTGGTCAGCTCCTTCTGCGTGACGCGCCCCACTGCGCGCTGCAGCTGCCCGAAGCGGATGGGGCCCTGGGCCATCAGCAGCTGGTAGATCACCGGGAACGCCCACCGGCCGGAGAGCAGTTCGATCAGCCGCCCCATGGGGCAGGAGCCATCACAGGTTTCCATGCGGGAACCAGGGCGGCTTTCGGTACCTACTTGCAAGTCAGTATGCATGGAATCCATAGTTTCCACAGGATACCAAAACACCACTGATGGAGCCAGACATGAGCCAGAAGCTGTTCTCGCCGGTGCGCCTCGGGCGCCTGAACCTCCCCAACCGCGTCGTGATGGCGCCCATGACCCGCTCGCGCGCCAGCCGGGAGGGCGTCCAGACGCCGCTGGCGGCCACCTACTACGCCCAGCGCGCCAGCGCCGGGCTGATCATCACCGAGGCGGTCTCGGTCAGCGCCCAGGGCCACGGCTATCCCAACACCCCGGGCCTGTGGAACGAGGCGCAGCAGCGCAGCTGGGCGCCGGTGTTCCAGGCCGTGCACC
The DNA here is from genome assembly GCA_003242275.1 of Pseudomonadota bacterium. The sequence continues at coordinate 7,585 of QGUX01000083.1, forward strand.
AGGCCGGCGGCCGCATCGCCGTGCAGCTCTTCCACACCGGCCGCTCGGGCCACTCCTCGGTGTTCGGCGAGATCGTGGCGCCCAGCCCCATCGCCATCCAGACCGGCCAGGCGCGCGACGTGAACGGCCACCTCGTGCCCTTCGAGACACCGCGCGAGCTCGCCACCGAAGAGATCCCGGGCATCGCGCGCGACTTCGCCGCCGCCGCGCGGCGCGCCATCGACGCGGGCGCGGACGCGGTGGAACTGCACGGCGCCAACAGCTACCTGATCGACGAGTTCCTGCGCTCGGGCACCAACCGACGCAGCGACGTCTATGGCCGCGACCGCACGCGCTTCCTGCGCGAGGTGGTGGAAGCCGTGGCCGGCGAGATCGGCGCCGACCGCGTGGGCGTGCGCCTCTCGCCGCTGGTGGCCTGGAACGACATGCATGACGAGAACCCGCTGGAGACCTTCAGCCGCGCCGCCCAGGCCGTGCGCGGCGTCGCGTACCTGCACCTCGTGGAGGCCAATGGCGGGGAGGCACTGACGCCGGCGCTCAGCCAGGCCTTCGGCGGCGAGGTCATCGTCAATGGCGGCTACGACCGCGGGCGGGCGGAGAAGGCGCTCGAGGCCGGCGCCGCCGCCGTCGCGTTCGGCGTGCCCTACATCGCCAACCCGGACCTCGTGGAGCGCCTGCGGCGCGGCGCACCGCTGAACGCCGCCGACCCGGCGACGTTCTACGGTGGTGACGAGCGCGGCTACACCGACTATCCCGCGCTCGAGGCGGTGGCGGCCTGAGGACTTCCGGGAAGGAAGCCGGCCCGGACGGCCGGCTTCAAGGCGGAGACGGGCGCCCTGGCCGGGCGCCGCGTCCGGTGGCGGCCTTGCCGCGTCAGATCACGCCGAAGGCCAGCATGGCATCGGCCACGCGGCGGAAACCGACGATGTTGGCGCCGAGCACATAGTTGCCCGGGCTGCCGAACTCCTCGGCCGTCTCGTAGCAGTCGCGGTGGATGTTGCGCATGATCTCGCGCAGCCGCCGCTCGGTGTACTCGAAGGTCCACGCGTCGCGGCTGGCGTTCTGCTGCATCTCCAGCGCCGAGGTGGCCACGCCGCCGGCATTGGCGGCCTTGCCGGGACCGTAGGCGATGCCCGCGGCCTGGAACAGCCGCACGCCGCCGGGCGTGGTGGGCATGTTGGCGCCCTCGCCCACGGCGATGCAGCCGTTCTGCAGCAGCTGCCGCGCATCCTCCTCGTCCAGCTCGTTCTGCGTGGCGCAGGGCAGCGCCACCTGGCAGGGGATGTTCCAGATGCGGCCGCCTTCCAGGTACTCCGCATCGCCGCGGAAATCCACGTAGCGGCTGATGCGCCGGCGCTCCACCTCCTTGATCTGCCGCAGCACCGACAGGTCGATGCCGCGCGCGTCGTGGATCACCCCGCCGGAGTCCGAGCACGCCACCACCTTGGCGCCCAGCTGCTGCAGCTTCTCGATGGCGTGGATGGCGACGTTGCCGGAACCGGACACGACGCAGGTCTTGCCCTCCAGCGTCCCGCCGCGGGCCTTGAGCATTTCCTCGACGAAGTACACCGTGCCGTAGCCGGTGGCCTCCTTGCGCACCAGCGCCCCGCCCCAGCTCGGGCTCTTGCCGGTGAGCACGCCGGATTCGTAGCGGTTGGTGATGCGCTTGTACTGGCCGAACAGGTAGCCGATCTCGCGGGCACCCACGCCGATGTCACCGGCCGGCACGTCCTCGTACTCGCCGATGTAGTGGCACAGCGTGGTCATGAAGCTCTGGCAGAAGCGCATGATCTCGTTGTCGGACTTGCCCTTGGGGTCGAAGTCCGAGCCGCCCTTGGCGCCGCCGATGGGCAGGCCGGTCAGGGCGTTCTTGAAGACCTGTTCGAAGCCCAGGAACTTGATGATCCCCAGGTAGACCGACGGGTGGAAGCGCAGCCCGCCCTTGTAGGGACCCAGCGCGCTGTTGAAGCCCACCCTGAAACCGCGGGAGATCTGCACCTCGCCGCGGTCGTCCTGCCAGGGCACGCGGAAGATCAGCTGGCGCTCGGGCTCGCAGATGCGCTCGATGATCTTGTGTTCGATGTACTCCGGATGCTTGTCCAGCACCGGGCCCAGTGTTTCAACGACTTCCTTGACCGCCTGGTGAAATTCGCTTTCACCAGGGTTGCGGCGGATGACTTCCTTGTAAACCTTCTCGATATGCTCATTGCCCCTCAAGACACATAACCCCTTTGCGCTCTTATATCGCTTCGGTGTCCACTTCCACGGCGGCATCCTGCCCGTTCAGCTGAACGCGCGAAGGCAGCCCCATACGCTCGAGCACGCCCAGGAACGGCCGGGGCGGCAACTGTTCGACATTCACCATGCGCTTCACGTCCCATACTCCTTTCAGGATCAGATAAGCCGCGGCGGCCGCAGGCACGCCCGCCGTGTAAGAAATGCCCTGGCTGCCCACCTCGTTGTAGGCCTCCTTGTGGTCGGCAACGTTGTAGATGAACACCGTGGCCGGCTTGCCGTCCTTGCCGGTGCCCTTCACCTCGGTGCCGATGCAGGTCTTGCCCTCGTATTCCGGCGCCAGCGAGGCCGGATCCGGCAGCACCGCCTTGACCACCTTCAGCGGCACCACCTCCTGGCCCTCGGCCGTGCGCACCGGCTGCTCGGACAAGAGGCCCAGGTTCTTCAGCACCGTGAACACGTTGACGTAGTGGTCGGAAAAGCCCATCCAGAAGCGCACGTTCGGCACGCCGGTGAGCTGCGAGAGCGAGTGGATCTCGTCATGGCCGGTCATGTAGGCCTTGCGCTTGCCCACCACGGGCAGGTCCCACTCCCGGCTGATCTCGAACATCCTGTTGACCTGCCACTGGTTGTTCTGCCAGGAGTACACCACGCCGGTGAACTCGCGGAAGTTGATCTCCGGGTCGAAGTTGGTGGCGAAGTACTTGCCGTGGCTGCCGGCGTTGATGTCGACGATGTCGATGGACTCGGCCTTGTCGATGTACTCGTCCAGCGCCAGGCGCGCGTAGGCGTTGACCACGCCGGGATCGAAGCCCGCGCCCAGGATGGCGGTGATGCCGGCCTTCTCGACTTCCTCGCGGCGCTTCCACTCGTAGTTGCCGTACCACGGCGGGGTCTCGCAGATCTTGCGCGGGTCCTCGTGGATGGCGGTGTCGATGTAGGCCGCGCCGGCATTGATGCACGCCGACAGCACCGACATGTTGATGAAGGCCGAGCCCACGTTGATGACCACGGCGGCGCCGGTGTCGCGGATCAGCTGCGTGGTCTTCTCCACGTCGAGCGCGTCGAGCTGGTGCACCTCGATCTTCCCGGGCACCTTCATGGCCTTCTTCTCGTGGATCGAGTCGATGATCCGTCTCGCCTTCTCCACCTTGCGCGAGGCGATGTGGATGTCGCCGAACACGTCGTTGTGCTGGGCGCACTTGTGCGCCACGACCTGCGCCACGCCGCCGGCGCCGACGATGAGGACGTTCTTTTTCATCCCGGGATGATCTCCGTGTTGGTGGGACCAGAGGACCTTCAGGAAAGGCTGCGCTCGAAATCCGCGTAGCCGAAATGGCGCACCGGCGTGATGCTGCCGTCGAACTCGCGGATCGCGATCGAGGGCATCTGCACGCCGTTGAACCAGTTCTTCTTCACCATGGTGTAGCCGGCCGCGTCCTGGATGGACAGGCGGTCGCCGACCTTCAGCGGCTCGGCGAAGCGGAACGTGCCGAACACGTCGCCCGCCAGGCAGCTCTTGCCGCACACCATGATCTCGTGGGGCCCCTCGTTCGGGTGCACCTTGCCCTGCTGGCGGTAGACCAGCAGGTCGAGCATGTGCGCCTCGATCGAGGAATCGACGATGGCCAGGTGCCGGCCGTTGAACAGCGTGTCGAGCACGGTCAGCTCCAGCGTGGTGCTGCCCGTGATCGCCGCCTCGCCCGGCTCCAGGTACACCTGCACGCCGTAGCGCTCCGAGAAACGCTTCAGGCGGGCGGCGAATTCTTCCAGCGGGTAGTCATCGTTGGTGAAGGCGATGCCGCCGCCCAGGCTCACCCACTTCACGCGCTCGAACAGCGGGCCGAAGCGCTCCTCCACCTGCCCGAGCATGCGGTCGAACAGTGCGAAGTCGCCGTTCTCGCAGTTGTTGTGGATCATGAAGCCGCTGATGCGGTCGAGCACCTTCTCCACCGCCGCCGGGTCGCGCTCCCCCAGGCGCGAGAACGGCCGCGCCGGGTCGGCGAGGTCGAAGCTCGAGGAGCTGATGCCGGGGTTCAGGCGCAGGCCGCGGGCGATGCCCGCGGCGCGGGCGCCGAAGCGCTGGAGCTGGCCGATGGTGTTGAAGATGATCTTGTCGGCGTACGAGACCGCCTCGTCGATCTCGTGGTCGGCCCAGGCCACGCTGTAGGCATGGGTCTCGCCGCCGAAGCGCTGGCGTCCCAGCCGCACCTCGAACAGCGAGGAGGACGTGGTGCCGTCCATGTACTGGCGCATCTGGTCGAACACCGACCAGGTGGCGAAGCACTTCAGCGCCAGCAGCGACTTCGCCCCCGACAGCTCCTTGAGGCGCGCGATGC
>QGUX01000320.1 GCA_003242275.1 Pseudomonadota bacterium
TGCGCGAGCTGGTGGACGAATTCTGCGGCGGCATGGAGCCCGGCCACGAGCTGTACGCCTACCTGCCCGGCGGCGCCTCCGGCGGCATCCTGCCGGCCAGCATGGCCGACCTGCCGCTGGACTTCGACACCCTGCAGCCGCATGGCTGCTTCATCGGCTCCGCTGCCGTGATCGTGCTCTCCAAGCAGGACCGTGCCCGCGATGCCGCGCTGAACATGATGCGCTTCTTCGAGCATGAGAGCTGCGGCCAGTGCACGCCCTGCCGGGTGGGCACCGCCAAGGCCGCACAGCTGATGCAGGCGGAGAAGTGGGACCATGCCACGCTCGAGGACCTCAGCCAGGTGATGGCCGACGCCTCGATCTGCGGCCTGGGCCAGGCGGCGCCGAATCCCGTGCGCTGCGTGCAGAAGTACTTTCCGGAAGAGGTCTGATCATGAGTGCAGCCCCCGAACTGGCCACCACGCCGTCCACCGTCGAGTTCGAGCTCGATGGCCGCAAGGTGCAGGCGCTGCCCGGCGAAACCATCCTCCAGGCCGCCGAGCGCCTGGGCACTGAAATCCCGCGCCTGTGCTACACGCCGGGCTACCGTCCCGACGGCAACTGCCGCGCCTGCGTGGTGGAGATCGACGGCGAGCGCACGCTGGCGCCCTCCTGCTGCCGCGCGGTCACGCCCGGCATGAAGGTGAAGGCCACCAGCGAGCGCGCGGTGAAGAGCCAGAAGATGGTCGTGGAGATGCTGCTGTCCGACATGCCCGACGAGGGCTACAAGTGGGTTGGCAACGACGCCACGCGCCAGCACGGCGAACTGTCGGCCTGGGCCGCGAAGCTGGGCATCCAGGTGCGCCCCGGGCTCAGGGCGCTGCGTCGCGAGCAGCCAGCCTGCGATGCCTCGCACCCGGCCATGCTGGTCAACCTCGAGGCCTGCATCCAGTGCACCCGCTGCGTGCGCGCCTGCCGCGAGGAGCAGGTCAACGACGTGATCGGCTTCGCCTTCCGCGGCCAGCATGCCCTGCCGGTCTTCGACCTCGCCGATCCCATGGGCGAGTCCACCTGCGTGGCCTGCGGCGAGTGCGTGCAGGCCTGCCCCACCGGGGCGCTGATGCCCAGGACGCTGGTCGGCCCGCAGCAGGTCGACAGGAAGGTGGATTCGGTCTGCCCGTTCTGCGGCGTGGGCTGCCTGCTCACCTACAACGTCAAGGACGGCAGGATCGTCAGCGTCGACGGCCGCGACGGCCCGGCCAACCACGGCCGCCTGTGCGTGAAGGGCCGCTTCGGCTTCGACTACGTGCACCATCCGCACCGCCTCACCCGGCCGCTGATCAGGAAGCCCGGCGTGCCCAAGAACCCGGCCGAGGTGGGAGATCCGGCCCGCTGGCGGGATGTGTTCCGCGAGGCCACCTGGGAAGAGGCGCTGGACCTCGCGGCCGGCGGGCTCAAGGCGCTGCGCGACCAGTACGGCTACAAGGCCCTGGCCGGCTTCGGCTCGGCCAAGGGCAGCAACGAGGAGGCGTACCTGTTCCAGAAGCTGGTGCGCACGGGCTTCGGCAGCAACAACGTCGACCACTGCACCCGCCTGTGCCATGCCTCCAGCGTGGCGGCACTGCTGGAGGGCGTGGGCTCCGGCGCGGTGTCGAACCAGGTCAATGACGTGGAGCACGCCGAGCTGATCCTGGTGATCGGGTCGAACCCCACCGCCAACCACCCGGTGGCGGCCACGTGGATGAAGAACGCGGCCCGGCGCGGCACCAAGGTCGTGCTCGCCGACCCGCGCGTCACCGACCTCGGCCGCCACGCCTGGCGCGTGCTGCAGTTCCGCCCCGACACCGACGTGGCGCTGCTGAACGCGATGATCTACACGGTCATCGACGAGGGACTGGCCAACGAGGACTTCATCCGCAACCGCACCAGCAACTACGAGGCACTGAAGCAGAACGTGCAGGGCTACAGCCCCGAGGCCATGGCCCCGATCTGCGGCATCCCGGCCGCCACCATCCGCGAGGTGGCGCGCGCCTTCGCCAGGGCGAAGGCGGCGATGATCCTGTGGGGCATGGGCGTCAGCCAGCACGTGCACGGCACCGACAACGCGCGCTGCCTGATCGCGCTGGTCAGCGTCACCGGCCAGATCGGCAAGCCCGGCTCCGGCCTGCATCCGCTGCGCGGCCAGAACAACGTGCAGGGCGCCAGCGACGCCGGCCTGATCCCGATGATGTTCCCGAACTACCAGCGGGTGAACAACAAGGAAGCGCATGCCCGCTTCGAGAAGTTCTGGAACACGAAGCTCGACGATACGCCCGGCTACACCGTGGTCGAGATCATGGACAAGTGCCTGGTGGACGACAGCGATCCGCACAAGGTGCACGGCATGTACATCATGGGCGAGAACCCGGCCATGTCCGACCCGGACCTCAACCACGCCCGCGAGGCGCTGTGCGCGCTGAAGCACCTGGTGGTGCAGGACATCTTCCTCACCGAGACGGCGTGGTACGCCGACGTGGTGCTGCCGGCCAGCGCCTGGCCGGAGAAGACCGGCACGGTGACCAACACCGACCGCATGGTGCAGATGGGCCGCCGCGCGCTCGACCCGCCGGGCGACGCCCGCCAGGACCTGTGGATCATCCAGCAGATCGCCCGCCGCATGGGCCTGGACTGGAACTACCCCGGCGAGGAAAGCGGCGTGGCGGCGGTGTACGAGGAGATGCGCCAGGCCATGCACGAGGCCATCGGCGGCATCAGCTGGGAGCGCGTGCTGCGCGAGTCCAGCGTCACCTACCCCTGCCTCAGCGAGGACGACCCCGGCCAGCCCACGGTGTTCATCGAGCGCTTCCCGACGCCCGATGGCCGCGTGAAGCTGGTGCCCGCCGACATCATCCCGGCGGACGAGCGGCCCGACGTGGACTACCCCTTCGTGCTGATCACCGGCCGCCAGCTCGAGCACTGGCACACCGGCAGCATGACGCGCCG
>QGUX01000084.1 GCA_003242275.1 Pseudomonadota bacterium
CGGGATAAAAGATTGTTACGACGCAGGAGTCCGCCGACGGCAAGTCGCGGTTGGACAAGGATTACGAAATGCTGTTAGATGCGCTCGGCTTCGAGCCTGCCAGCATTGACGATCTGGTCGACCGGACGGGCCTTTCGCCCCGCACGGTGGCCTCCATGATGCTGATCCTCGAACTGCAAGGCCGGGTCGAGGCACGACCCGGAGCACTTTACAACCGCGTCATATAAAGAATGAACGGCACCGTTCTCGACATCCTCCTCTACGTCTTCGACCGCTACATGTTCGACGAGGCGCCGGAGGTTCCCGAGCGTGAAGCGTTGGCGCGCCACCTGGCGAGCGCCGGCTTCGGCGAGGCCAATGTCGAGCGGGCGCTGGACTGGCTGGCGGACCTCGCCGGCCTGCGCCACCAGGCCGCGCTGGCCGCGCCGCCGGCCGATCCGGATGCGCCGCGGACCATGCCCTCCCTGCGCCTGTACTCGCCGCAGGAGCTGGAGCGGCTGTCGGCCGAATGCCGCGGCATGCTGCTGACGCTCGAGTCCGCCGGGATCCTGCAGCCCGCCCAGCGCGAGCTGGTGATCGACCGGCTGCTCGCCCTCGACGTCGAGGACCTCACCCCCGAGCAGGTGCGCTGGGTGGTGCTGATGGTGCTCTCCAGCCAGCCGGGCCAGGAAGCGGCCTGCGCGCGCATGGAGACGCTGGTCTTCGAGGGCGACTCGGGCGCCGTCCATTGATCACGGCGCCGCGGCACCCGCGCGCGGGCCGCCGCGGCGCCACCTCTTCACCTCATGGCTGAAAACCTCGTCATCGTCGAATCGCCCGCCAAGGCGAAGACCATCAAGAAGTACCTCGGCAAGGAGTTCGAGGTGCTGGCCTCCTACGGCCACGTGCGCGACCTGATCCCCAAGGAGGGCGCGGTGGACCCCGACCACGGGTTCGCGATGAAGTACCAGGTCATCGAGCGCAACGTGAAGCACGTCGAGGCCATCGCCAAGGCGCTGCGCAAGGCCAGGGCGCTGTACCTCGCCACCGACCCTGACCGCGAGGGCGAGGCCATCTCCTGGCACCTGTACGAGATCCTGAAGGAGCGCGGCGAGCTCGAGGGCAAGCAGGTGCACCGCGTGGTGTTCTACGAGATCACCAGGAATGCGATCCGCGCCGCCATCGAGTCCCCGCGCGACCTGTCGATGGACCTGGTCAACGCGCAGCAGGCGCGCCGCGCGCTCGATTACCTCGTGGGCTTCAACCTCTCGCCGCTGCTGTGGAAGAAGGTGCGGCAGGGGCTGTCCGCCGGCCGCGTGCAGAGCCCGGCGCTGCGCATGATCTGCGAGCGCGACGAGGCCATCGAGGCCTTCGTCCCGCAGGAATACTGGACCATCGACGCGCAGGGCGAGCACAGCGGGGTGGTGTTCCCGCTGAAGCTGGTGGAGTTCGCCGGCAGGAAGGTGGAGCAGTTCAGCTTCACGAACGAGGCCGCCGCGCGCGAGGCCGAGCGCGTGCTCAGCGAAGCCGCCGCCGGCAAGCTCACCGTCGACACCATCGACCGCAAGCAGCGCCGCCGCAACCCGGCGCCGCCGTTCACCACCTCCACCCTGCAGCAGGAAGCCGCGCGCAAGCTGGGCTTTTCCGCGCAGCGTACCATGCGCCTGGCGCAGCAGCTGTACGAAGGCGTGGACTTCGGCGAGGGCGCGGTCGGCCTCATCACCTACATGCGTACCGACTCGGTGAACCTGGCTGCCGAGGCCGTCACCGAGATCCGCTCGGTGATCGAGAAGCTCTACGGCAAGGAAGGCCTCGCCGAGGAGCCGCGCGTGTTCAAGACCAAGTCGAAGAACGCGCAGGAAGCCCACGAGGCCATCCGCCCCACCTCCGCCTCGATCACGCCGCAGCAGCTGGAAGGCAGGATCGATCCCGACCAGCTCAAGCTCTACACGCTGATCTGGAAGCGCGCCGTGGCGTGCCAGATGGCGCATGCCGTCTACGACACCGTGGCCGTCGACCTCATCGCCGGCCAGCGCGGCTCCGGCCACATCCTGCGCGCCAACGGCTCCACGCTGGTCAAGCCCGGCTTCATCGCCGTGTACCAGGAGGGCCGCGACGAGGGCGTGGCGCCCGAGGACGACAACGACCATGTGCTGCCGCCGATGCGCGAGGGCGACCTGGTCAAGCTGGTCAGCCTGGCCGGGCAACAGCACTTCACCGAGCCGCCGCCGCGCTTCTCCGAGGCCTCGCTGGTGAAGGCGCTGGAGGAATACGGCATCGGCCGTCCCTCCACCTACGCCTCGATCATCTCCACGCTGCGCGACCGTGAGTACGTCGAAGTGGAGTCGCGGCGCTTCACCGCCACCGACATCGGCAAGATCGTCAACCGCTTCCTCACCACCTACTTCACCCAGTACGTCGAGTACGGCTTCACCGCCGAGATGGAGGACGAGCTCGACGCGGTGTCGCGCGGCGAGGAGCCGTGGGTCACGCCGCTGCAGAAGTTCTGGAAGCCCTTCATCGAACAGGTCGCCAAGGTCGAGACCAACGTCAGCCGCGAGGAAGTGGCGATGGCGCGCGAGCTGGGCGTGGACCCGGTCAGCGGCCGCCCCGTCAGCGTGCGCATGGGCCGTTACGGGCCTTTCGTGCAGATGGGCACCAAGGACGACGAGGAGAAGCCCAGGTTCGCCGGCCTGCGCCCCGGCCAGAAGATGGACAGCATCACGCTCGAGGATGCGCTGGTGCTGTTCCAGCTGCCGCGCAAGCTCGGCGAGACACCCGACGGCGAACCCATGACCGTGGCCGTCGGCCGCTTCGGCCCGTACATCAAGTACGGCAACAAGTACGTGTCGCTGAAGGAGCCCGACGATCCCTACACCGTGACGCGCGAGCGCGCGCTCGAGGTGATCGAGGCCAAGAAGCAGGCCGATGCCAACCGCATCATCCAGGACTTCGGCGTCGACGACATCCAGGTGCTGAACGGGCGCTACGGCCCGTATGTCACCGACAAGAAGCGCAATGCGCGCATCCCCAAGGATCGCGACCCGAAGACGCTGACGCTGGAGGAGTGCCGCGCGCTGCTGGCCGCGGCACCGCAGCGGCCGGCGCGCGGGCGGTTCGGGCGCAAGGTAGCGGCGAAGAGCACCGCTGCCGACAGCACCGCCGCCGCGGCCGAAGGCGCCGCACCGAAGGGCAAGACGGCGGCCAAGGCGAAACCCAGAGCCAAGGCCAAGGCGCCCGCCAAGGCCAAGGCCGCCAGGCCCAAGGCGAAAGCCAAAGCCAAAGCGAAGGCCAAGGCGAAGACCACCCGGGCCGAACCGGCCACCGCCGACTCCGAGTAGGCCCCACCCCCGGGCCGGGCTGCCCCGGCCCGTCCGCCCTGGCCCCGGGGCATCCTCGGCCGGCCTGATGGGGAACCACCCGCCGGCAAGCCCCTTCCTCCTTTTGCGAACCCGCGCACACTGGCCGGCCCGCAGCGCGGGCAGCATGCCGGCATCCCCCCTCCCCCAAGGAAGGACGGCATGGAAGACCGGCTCCGCATGCACCCCCTGGTCCGCGGCTTCTCCGCGTACATCGCCTTCCAGGCTGGCTCTGTTGCGCTGGCCTTCTTCGTGCTGCCGTCCTCCCTTCCCCTGCCCATCAGCATGCTGGTCGGCGTGGCGGGAGGATTGCTGATGGCCCGCGCCTTGTGGCGCCTGCCCGAGACCACGTTCGGTGACCTGCTGCATGCCACCGGCATCGGTGCGGCTGCCATCGGCGGCATCTGCCTGGTCCTCGGCATGGTCATCCCGATGATCATCCATCCGGGTTCCAACATCGCCCCCGTCATCGGCTTGCTCTACACAGGGCCGATCGGCGCCGTGGTCGGGGCGCTATGCGGCGCAACGCGCTGGATGCTGCGCTGGAGCCGCTCGCCGGGCTGAGCGGCGCGCCGGCGGATGGGGCGGGCCGCTCGACCTCTCATTTGCTGCGCGCCGCCTTGCGCCGGGGCCTTGCTGCGACACGGCCTGCGGACTTCGCGCCCGCCAGGGGTTCCTCCGCCAGCTCCACCCAGGCCGGTGCATGGTCACTGGCCTTCGCCTGCCCCCGCACCCAGCGGTCCACGCCGGCGGCCACCAGCTTCTCCGCCAGCACGGGGTTCAGCAGCAGATGATCGATGCGCAAACCCGCGTCGCGCTGCCAGTGGTTCCTGAAGTAGTCCCAGAAGGTGAACATGGGCTCATCCGGATGCAGCGTGCGCAGCGCATCCGTCCATCCCTGCGCCAGCAGCCTCGCATACGCCTCGCGGCTCTGCGGCTGCAGCAGCGCATCCCTTCTCCAGTTCTTCGGGTCGTAGATGTCGAAGTCGGTGGGCACCACGTTGAAGTCGCCCGCCAGCACCACCGGCTGCGCCAGCTCGCACAGCCCCTGTGCGTGGCGGATCAACCGCTCGAACCACGCCAGCTTGTAATCGAACTTCGGCCCCGGCTGCGGATTGCCATTGGGCAGGTACAGGCAGGCCACCAGCACGCCGTTCACCGCCGCCTCGATGTAACGGCTCTGCGTGTCCGCATCGTCGCCCGGCAGGCCGCGCCGCACCAGCAGCGGCTCCATGCCGCGCGCCAGGATGGCCACGCCATTCCACGACAACTGCCCGTGCCACACGGCGTGGTAACCCGCGTCGCGCAGCGCCTGCGCGGGGAAGCGCTCATCCGGCGCCTTCAGCTCCTGCAGGCAGGCCACATCCGGCTTCTCGCGCGCCAGCCATTCCAGCAGCTGCGGCAACCGCGCATTGATGCCGTTGATGTTGAAGGTGGCGATCTTCACTGCTGGGCCCGCCCGGCCACCGGAGGATCAGAAAGAGTACGTCAGCGCGGCGGCGATGTAATGCGTGTCTCCCCAGGGCGAGGCATTCGGCGCCTCGCGCAGCAGCCGGCCGCGCTTGAGCCACACGGCATTGACCTCGGCGCGCAGGCTCTTCGGCACCACCCACCAGCGCAGGCGGCTGTCGAGCAAGTAACCGGCACGGCTTCCCGATGCACCGCTGGCATCGCGGATGCCAGAGGTGGCGAATGCATCGGCCGCGGCGGCCGCATCGAGCACCCGCCAGGCGAGGAACGCGTCCAGGCGCGGATGCGGCTCCACTTCCACGCGGACGCCCAGCGCCTGCAGGTTGGCGCGCCCCACCGCGCCGAAGATGCCCGAGGGCGCAAGGTCCGCACGGCGCATGCCGAAGAGGGTGTCGAAGCGGTGGTACTGCGGCCCCGGGCCATCGCCGCTGGCATGGTCGAACTCCACCACCGCATGCGGGCGCCATGCATGGTCGAAGGTGTAGCCGGCCTCGGCGTGCAGGAACCACGCGCTCACGTCGAGCCGGGCCGCGTCCGGTGCCGTGGACGCGCGGGCGCGACCGGACTGGTAGATGGCCTCGAACTCATAGTCGATCCGGTTGCGCGCCGGTTCGCGCAGGGCGCGCAGTCCCAGGGTGTGCAGCCGCCGGTCGCGGGTCGGGCGTCCCGCGCGATCCTTCTCGCGCAGCCCCACGTACGAGGCCTCGCCCAGTGCTCCATCCGGCAGCAACCCCGGTCGCGCCACCGTGGCGCCCCACAGCACCAGCTCGCGGCCTTCCCGGTCCAGCTTCCAGTCATGGTCCAGCACCGCATCCAGGTCTTCCGGCCGCCGCTGCTGCGGCATGACCAGGAACGCCGTTGCCGTGGTCTTCGCCACGGTACGCAGGTCCGCACGCAGGCCCGTGTAGCCCTGCGCGGTGTTGCGGTAGTCGTCGGAGGCCACCAGCCGCCGGGAGCCGATGTTCAACGTGAAGCGCCCGGCCTGCAGCGAGGCGGAACTGCCCTCGCCCAGCGGCGCGTCGAAGTCACGCTGCACATAGGCCTGCACGGGCTCCAGCACGTTCACCTCGCTGGCGCTGACCACACTGCCCTCGTCCACCCCGTAGGCGCGGCTGTCATACACCTCGCCCACCAGCCGCCAACCACTGCGCCGCCACTCGGCCCGCAGCGAACTTCGGATTCCGAACTGGCGATCGGTCTCGTCGTAGCCGGGCCGGTACTGCCCGTCCAGGTACTCCTGGCGCACGCGGACGCTGCCGGAGAGGGAGAAAGAGGGCTCGGCCGCGGCTGCCGCCGCGCCGGCCAGGATCAGTGCCGGCCAAGCGGCCGATAGCAGTCTCGGAGTCATCGGGGGCGGATTCTAGGGGAAGCGGCCGGGCCGGACCGGCCCATCTTCGCGCGGCTATGCGGCGTCCTGTAACCGCTTTATAACCACCCAACCACCGTGCTCATACCAGCCGATGGTTAGCATGCCCGTCCGTTATTCCATTTCGGGAAGTCCGGGGTCCATGTCCATCACGCTCGAGAGGGTCACCAAGCGCTACCACGGCCAGCCCGTGGTCAATGACGTCTCGCTGGAGGTGGCCGAGGGCGAGTTCTTCGTGCTGCTGGGCCCCAGCGGCAGCGGCAAGAGCACCCTGCTGCGCGCCATCGCCGGCCTCACCGGCATCGACGACGGCAGCATCTCGCTGCACGGCAACGACGTCACCCACGTGGGCGCGCGCGAGCGTGGCGTGGGCTTCGTGTTCCAGAACTACGCGCTGTTCCGCCACCTCACCGTGGCCGACAACATCGAGTTCGCGCTGCGCGTGCGCGGCGTGAAGTCGAAGGACCGCCGCGCGCGCCGCCAGGAACTGCTGAAACTGGTGGCGCTCGAGGGCTACGACGACCGCCTGCCCAGCCAGCTCTCCGGCGGCCAGCAGCAGCGCGTGGCGCTGGCCCGCGCGCTGGCGCACCGGCCGCCGGTGCTGCTGCTGGACGAGCCCTTCGGCGCACTGGACGCCAAGATCCGCGAGGAGCTGCGCCGCACGATCCGCGAGGTGCAGCGCAGCCTCGGCATCACCACCGTGCTGGTGACGCACGACCAGGAAGAAGCCTTCGCCATGGCCGACCACATCGGCGTGATGAACCTCGGCCGCCTGCTCGAGGTCGGCGATCCGCATGCGCTGTACGCCCGGCCGGCCACGCGCTTCGTGGCCACCTTCCTCGGCGCGGCCAACCTGCTGCTGGCGCGGCAGACGCCCGAGGGCATCCGCGTCGGCAATGCCTATGTCGATGCCACCGGCGAGCAGCCGCCCGGCGGCTCGCGCGAACATGAAGTGGTGGCGCTGCTGCGTCCCGAGGAAGTGGAACTGGCGCGCACCGCGGAGGAGCTCACCACCAGCGCCATCGGCACCGCCGTGGTCGAGGAGGTGCAGTTCACCGGCGCGCTGGAACGGCTGCGACTCAGGCTCGATGAACCGCGCGCCGCCATCCAGCACGGCGGTGCCGAAGCCACCGGCCGCATCGACGCCACCCGCACCCAGTCCGAATGCCGCGCCTTGCCGCTCTCGCCCGGCGATGCCGTGGCCATCGGCGCGCGCCGCCTGCACGTGCTGCCCACGCCGCTGTCGAGCTTCGAGGTGCACGCGGCCGATGAGGCAGCCGCCCGGCAGCTGCAGCAGGATCCGGTGCTGTCCACGCTGGTGGCGCGCATGAAGACGCGCGTGGCCTGGCAGCCCCCGGGCAGCGCGCCGCAGGGCGTGGTGGTGGCCGACGCCGCCGATGCCGCGCGGGCCATCGAGCTGCTGCGCGCCGGAGCCAACGAGGCGCTGCTGCTCACCGGCCGTGCCGGACTGCCGCGCCGCCTGTGCATCCACTGGACCGACGACGCCACGCGCGGCCCCACCCTGGCGGTGGCCGCCAGCCTGCTGCGCCACCTGCCCGGCGAGGCCATCTGCGTGGCCGCGAGCGGCGCCGGGAACCGGGAGGCGGGCCGGGTGCACTGCGCGCGCTGATCGACGCCCATGCCGAGGCGCGCGCCACGCATGCGCTGGAGACCCGCACCGAGGTGCTGACCGGCGAGTGGCCGGCGGCGCTGCAGGACTACCTGGCGTCGCTGGAACTGCCGCTGCTGGTGCTGGGCACCTCCAGCCTCGACCGCGCCGCCGGCGTGCTCGAGGCCGTGCGCCGCCACAATCCCGACGTGCCGGTGATGCTGGTGTACCGCGAGGCCGCCGCATGATCTTCCTGCGGCGCGAACGCAGCGTACTGCCCGGCTTCGGCCTGACGCTGGGCTTCACCAGCTTCTTCCTTTGCGCCATCGTGCTGCTGCCGCTGGCGGCGCTGGTGATGAAGGGCGCCGGCATGACATTGGGCCGCTTCATCGAGGTGGTCACCGACCCGCGCGCGCTGGCCTCCTATCGGCTGAGCTTCGGCAGCGCGCTGCTGGCTGCCGGCATCAACCTGGTGTTCGGCTTCATCGTCGCCTGGGTGCTGGTGCGCTACCAGTTCCCGGGCCGGCGCATCGTCGATGCCGTGATCGACATGCCCTTCGCGCTGCCCACGGCGGTGTCCGGCATCGCGCTGACGGCAGTGTTCGCCGGCAATGGCTGGATCGGCCAGTACCTGGAACCGCTGGGCATCAAGGTGGCCTACACCCAGTTGGGCATCACGCTGGCGCTGACGCTGATCGGCATGCCCTTCGTGGTGCGCTCCATCCAGCCGGCGCTGCAGGAGCTGCCGAAGGACGTGGAGGAAGTCGCCGCCACGCTGGGCGCCTCCCCCGGCTACACCTTCCGGCGCGTGATCCTGCCGGCGCTGCTGCCGGCCATCCTCACCGGCTTCACGCTGGCGTTCGCGCGCGGCGTGGGCGAGTACGGTTCGGTGATCTTCATCGCCGGCAACATCCCGATGCAGACCGAGATCACGCCGCTGCTGATCGTGATCCGCCTGGAGGAGTACGACTACGCCGCCGCCGCGGCCCTGGGCTGCGTGATGCTGGCGATCTCCTTCCTGATGCTGTTGACCATCAACCTGCTGCAGCAGTGGGGCCGCAAGCGGGCCCATGGAGCGCGGACATGACGCGCGCGCTGCTGATCGCCATTGCGCTGCTGTTCATCGGCGCGCTGCTGTTCGCGCCGCTGGCGGTGGTGTTCGCCAGCGCCTTCGAGCAGGGCTGGCGCGTGTGGCTGGAAAGCTTCGCCGACAGCGACACCGCCGCCGCCATCCGCCTGACGCTGACCACTGCTGCCATCGTGGTGCCGCTGAACACCATCTTCGGCATCGCCGCCGCCTGGTGCATCTCCAAGTTCGAGTTCCGCGGCAAGAGCCTGCTGATCACGCTGATCGACCTGCCGCTGGCGGTGTCGCCGGTGGTCTCCGGCCTGGTGTACGTGCTGCTGTTCGGCCTGCAGGGCTGGTTCGGCCTGTGGCTGCAGGAGCACGGCATCAGCATCATCTTCGCGCTGCCCGGCATCGTGCTGGCCACGATGTTCGTCACCTTCCCCTACGTGGCGCGCGAGCTGATCCCGCTGATGCAGCAGCTCGGCAACGACGAGGAGGAGGCCGCCATCACGCTGGGTGCCGGGGGCTGGTCCACCTTCTTCCGGGTGACCCTGCCACGCATCCGCTGGGGCCTGCTGTACGGCGTGATCCTGTGCAACGCCCGGGCGATGGGCGAATTTGGTGCCGTGTCCGTGGTCTCCGGCCATATACGCGGATTGACCAATACCATGCCGCTGCACATTGAAATCCTTTATCAGGAATACAACTTCACGGCCGCCTTCGCGGTGGCCTCGCTGCTATCGTTGCTGGCAGTGCTCACCCTCGTGCTGAAGTCCCTGCTCGAATGGCGAACCGGATTGAAACATCGCTGAAGCGCTGGCTGTCCGCGATCAGCGCGCTGGGCCAGTGGGTGCCGCGCCGTGGAAGCCTGGGCTGGTGGCTGGGCGGCATCCAGGTGCTGCTGGTGCTGCTGGTGGCGGCCGGCGTGTCCTGGGCCGCCATCGGCGTGCTGCAGGACCTGGCCGACAGCCGCCAGCGCGGCGAGGTGCAGCTGGCCGGCGCCGACGCGCGCGCCGCCATCACGCGCGCCGGCGAGGATGCGCTGGCGCTGGCGCGCGTGCTGTCGGACCGTCCCACGCTGCTGCGCCTGCTGCGCGAGCGCGACCTCGACGCCATGCCGCCCTTCCTGGCGCGCTTCTGCACCCGTGCCGAGGTGGATGCCTGCGCGGTGATCGAGCACGGCGTGCTGCTGGCGGAAGCCGGCCTGCCCGCGCCCTGGGATGCGCTGCGCGCCGCCGCCGCCGAGCAGGGCGAGCGCTTCATGGCCGCGCCGCAGGGCCAGGCCTACGCCTGGCTGGGCGCCGACGTGGCCATCGGCGCGGATGCGCCCGGCACGCAGGTCATCGTTGCCCGCCGCATGGACGAGCGCTTCGCCGCCTCGCTGACGCGCCACGAGGGCGTCAGGCTCAGGCTGCGCAACTACCGCGAGTTCCAGAGCAGCCCCGAGGACGAATTCAGCGCGCTGCATACCGAGGCGCTGGTGGACGGCAATTACGCGGTCACGCACCTGCCGGCCCTGAAGCTGTATGCAGCCAGCCATCCGGTGTTTTCCTCCACCGGCGAGGGCATCGCGCTGCTGGAGACGCGCCTGTCCACCGACGCGGTGGAGCGCGAGGTGGCCGCGCTGCGCACCCGCCTGCTGTGGGTCGCGGCGCTGCTGGCCGCCGCCGCGCTGCTGGCGGGACTGGTGCTCGGCCGCCGGGTGACCGAGCCCACCGAGGCGCTCACCGCCGCGGCCGCGCGGCTGGGCCAGGGCGACTTCGCCGCCGCCATCCCGCGCGGCGGCCCGGCCGAGATCGGCCAGCTCGCCAGGACCATGGACGAGATGCGCCGCAGCCTGATCGACCTCACCGGCACGCTGCGCGCGCGCGAGGCCGAGGCCAAGGCCGTGCTCGACGGCATCGTCGAGGGCGTGTACGCGGTCGACGGCGAGCGCCGCATCCGCTACCTCAACGACCGCGCCGCAAAACTGCTGGGCATCGACGCCTCCGAGGCCGTGGGCCGCTTCTGCGGTGATGTGCTGAACCCGCGCCCGGTCGGCAAGGAACTGCCCTGCGAGCGCCTCTGCCCCATCCGCCACGCCCGCCAGGGCGGCGACGGCCACGCCATCGAATACCTCGCCACACCCGCCGGCGTGCGCCGCATGGCGCTGACCAGTTCGAAGCCCGTCGACGGCCTGCAGGTGCAGGTGCTGCGCGACGAGACCGAACTGGAAGCCGTGCGCCGCGCGCGCGACACCGTGCTCGCCAATGTGTCGCACGAGTTCCGCACCCCGCTGGCCGCGCAGCTCGCCTCCATCGAGCTGCTGCGCGAGGGCCTGAAGAGCCGCAATCCGGCCGAGCTGGAGTCGCTGGTGCTGTCGCTGGAGCGCGGCACCGTGCGCCTCACCCAGCTCATCGACAACCTGCTCGAGAGCGTGCGCATCGAGGCCGGCCAGCTCGACATCCGCCACCAGGACGTGGACCTCGCCAGCGTGATCGAGGATGCCCTGGCCACGGTGGAGCCGCTGCTGCGCCAGCGCGGCCAGGACGTGCTGCGCGAGGTGGAGGAGGACCTCACCCTGCAGGGCGACGCCGTGCGTCTCACCCAGGTGCTGGTGAACCTGCTCGCCAACGCCAGCAAGTATGCCCCCGAGAACACGCCCATCCGCGTCGGGGCCGCCCGCGAGGAAGGACGCATCGTCGCCTGGGTGGAGGACGAGGGCCCCGGTCCGCCGGAGGGCGCGCTGGAATCGGTGTTCGAGCGCTTCAACCGCGGCGGCGTCGAGCCTGCGCCCAGCGGCATGGGCCTGGGACTGTCGATCTCGCGCTCCATCGCCGAGCGCCATGGCGGTAAACTGACCGCCATGCGCACAGCCGATTCGCGCACGCGCTTCACGCTCACCCTGCCCGCCGGGAACGAATGAAGATCCTCGTTGCCGACGACGACCCCGACCTGCTCGACCTCGTGGCCTATGCCCTGGGCCAGGCCGGCTACCTCGTGGTGAAGGCGAAGACCGGCACCGAGGCCGTGGAGCAGTACGACGGCGAGCGGCCGGACCTGGTCATCCTCGACATCAACATGCCCGGCGCCACCGGCTTCGAGGTGTGCGCGGCGCTGCGCGAGCGCGGCACCACGCCCATCATCATGCTCACCGCCCGCGGCGACGAACAGGACCTCGTGCGCGCGCTGGAGATGGGCGCGGACGACTACCTGGCCAAGCCCTTCAACCCGCGCGAGCTGCTGGCCCGCACCAAGCCGCTCTTGCGCGGGGCCGCGATCGAGGAC
>QGUX01000321.1 GCA_003242275.1 Pseudomonadota bacterium
CCCAACCCGCGCACCCGCGCGGGAGCCCCCGTTCCCCCCGGCGAACCCCTGGCCGGGGCGGACCCCCTGCTCGCCGCGCTCGAAGCGCGCCCCCGCCGCCAGTTCCAGCGAATCCGCCAGCCGCGCCTGCAGCTGGCCGAAGGCGCCGTGCGTCAGCATGCGCGCCGCGAACGCCGGGAACTGCTCGGTGGTCTCGATCAGGCGGATGTCCCAGTGGTCGATCACCGCCGCGCCCAGCAGGTAGTCGGGACGGAGCAGGCCGACCTCGGTGGGCAACCCGGCGGGGGCGACGATCTGGAACTCCCGCCTGAAGGAATCGCGCGACGTGAACGCGTAGTCGTAGCCCGCGGACAGCACCACGCCATCGCGGATGCGCCAGCCGGCATCCGCACCCGCCGAGACCACGTCTTCCGCCAGGTCCGAGAAGGTCACCTCGGCGAACCCGGTCTGGCCATTGTCCAGGCGGTTGATGAAGTACCGGCCGAAGGGCTGGCCGGCCACGTTGCTGCGGCTGTAACCGATGCTGGACTCGTACGGCGCCTCGCGCGTCGAAGAGGACCAGGCTGCCCGCGCGTTCAGCGTTACTGGCTTGAGGTCCAGGGTGCCGGCCAGCTGCGTGCTGAACAGTTCCCGCTCGTACCAGCCCGTGCCCTGCTCGAGGAAATCCCAGCCGGTGCGCTGGTTGCGCTGCTCGCCCTCGGCGAGGCTGGCGCGCTTGATGGTGTCGTGGATGTAGAGGTTGGTCCAGCGGACCTGGTGTCCGTCGCGTTCGTAGCCCAGGCCGAGCAACGCATTGGTGACGATGCGGTTCTCGCTGGACACCCGGCGGTAGTTGCGGTCCAGGCTCGAGAGATCCAGGCTGGCCGAGGTCTGCTCGATGTTGTCACGCGTGCGCCAGCCATTACTGTAGCCGGCCGTGGCGACCAGGCCCAGGTCGCCCCCGCCCACGCCCCAGGACGTGCCCGCGGCAAACGAGCCCGACCAGTCGCCGGGCATGCCACCGTCCCGCTGCACCACGCCGTTGCGCCAGCCCACCAGCTCGCGGGCGATCTGGCCGGATTCCTCCGCGTCCAGCGCGCTCATGCGCCGGCCGCTGGCGAAGAACGCGGCCAGCGCCGGCGGCGTGTCGCGGGCGCCGGTGTCGTACCCGGTCCAGTCGGTGTCGCTGCCGAAGTAGTGGTAGCCCGTCTGGCCGGTGGTTTCCGTGTTGGCGCTGGCGCCGACCCCGAACTTGAGGAACGGCATCCTCGGGATGGCCAGCGTGGTCAGGTTGATCACGCCGCCGCCGAATTCACCGGGATAGTTCGGCGAATAGGTCTTCTGCACCAGCGAGGAGGCCACCACGTCGGTGGGGAACAGGTCCAGCGGCACGGCGCGCCGCAGCGGCTCGGGGCTGGGCAGCGGCGAGCCGTTCAGCAGCGCCAGCGAGTAGCGGTCGCCCAGGCCGCGCACGTACACGAAACCGCCGCCCACCACCGACAGCCCCGGCACGAAGGACAGCGCGCTGGCGATGTCGCCCTCGCCGGTGCGCGAGATGTCCTCGGCCGACAGCACCGACACCACCTCGGTCACGGCCTGCTGCACGTCCACGTCCCGGCCGCCGCGCACGGTGATCTCGTCCAGCACCACCAGGCCGCCGGGGCCGGCCACGTCCACATCGGCCGCCTCGTTCTCCTGCGGCACCTGCGCCAGGGCCGCCTTCACCGCCAGGGCCACGAGCGCGAACGGTGCCGCGCGCGCGATGCGATTGCCCATCCTCAATCCTCCAGCGACGGCAGCGTGGTGCAGGCCGAGCCGCTGCCGAAGTCCGCCGTCTGCGAATCGCAGGTCCAGCCCGAGAACCAGTCATCATCCGGCCCCGCCACGGCACCCACGTACGGCGCCGGTTCGAAGCGGGGATCGATCGCGGCCGGGTCGCTGGCCGTGGCGGCGAGTTCGTTCGGTCCCGGCCGGAACACGCCGGCCAGCGTGGCGACGTGCGCCGCGTTGTTGTGGGCGGACGGCACGGTGTCGAGCAGCGCCTGCACGGCCGTTGCGCTGACTCCACCCGAGCCATCGCGGATGGCGCCGTTGGCACCGGTGCTGGCCAGCAGAACCGACTGGAACAGTGGCGGCTGCTCCTTGCCGACGGCCGGATCGGCACCGAGGATGTCGATCACGCCACCGCCGGTGTTGTTGTCCAGGCGCAGCGCGTAGCCCGGCGTGGTGACAATGCCGTTGACCAGCGTCACGTCGGCCGCGCCGCGCAGGCGCATGGCCGCGTCATTGCTGCTGGCCGGGTTGCCGTGCACGAAGGTGAAGTTGGCCAGCTTCAGGTGCGTGCGCGGCTGCTGCGCCTCCAGCGCGTTGGTGGAATCCAGCTCCAGCATCGAGTCGCCAGGCGTGGCCTTCTGCACGGCGATCACGTGCTGGATCACGCCACGGTAGCCCGTGTCCACGTCCACGCTGTCGTCGTCGGCGCCGGTGACCACCAGGCGCGAGACGTTCACCGTGCCGCCGAAGATCTCGATGCCGTCATCGGAGCTGTTGTGCGAGTGCACGTACGAGATGTCGGTGCCGCTGCCCACGCCGCCCAGCGTCAGCGACTGCAGTTCGTTGTCGCCGCTCAGCGCATAGCCCGAGTAGCGGATCTGCACGTAGCGCAGCGTGCCGCTGCTGTCATCCGGCGTGGCGCCGCCGAAGTAGGCCGGATCGGCCGCGCCCTCGGTCTGGCGCTCGCAGTCCACGCTGCCCGGCGGTGCGGCCGGCGAGACCGTGCAGTCGGTGACGGGCGCGCGGCCCAGCAGCACCAGCCCGCCCCACTGCTGGTGCGAGGCGTCGGTGGCCGCGCCGGTGACGTTCTCGCGGCTGGTGAACACGATGGGACGGTCGGGCTCGCCCAGGGCCTCGATGCGGTTGCCGGGGTTCACCACCACCCGGGACACCCCGGTGCGCGCATAACCCACCACCCGGGGCG
>QGUX01000322.1 GCA_003242275.1 Pseudomonadota bacterium
GGCGTTGGCCGAGAAGTACACCGCGCCGGCCACCACCGCGCCGGCGAAGGCCGCCCACGTCAGCCACAGCATCTCGCGCGAGATGCGCACCACGCTGCGCTGCCGCTCGAGCACGCCGAGCAGCCTTAGGTCGACCACCAGGATGCTGCCGAACACCAGCGCGATGCACAGCACGTGCGCGGCGTTCACCCAGGGCAACGCGGCGACGCTGCTGCGCAGCCACTCGCCGACGGCCGAGGCCTCGATGGACTGGATGAAGGCGGGAGGATTCATCCGCCCACCTCCTGCTCCTGCGCGGCCAGCGTTCCCCACACGGCCTCGTCATAGGCGATGGCGCGACCGAGGAAGATGATGGCCAGCCACAGCAGCACCGTGGCGATGGCGCCGATGCGCATGCCCGCCGGCGGCGGCGCCTCGATGGTGGCGGCGGACACGCTGCCCGCCCCGCGCGCGACGCGGCGGCCGAAGGCCACGGCCGCGGCGATGCCCACCGCCAGCAGCACCATCTTCAGGCGGAAGGAGATGCTCATCAGCTCGCGTGCCGGTTCGGTGACCACCAGCAGCACGCCGGTCGCGGCCATCACGGCGATGCCACCCCACAGGAAGGGCGCGAAGCGCTGCCACACGCGCGCCAGCGGCTCGTCCGCGCGGATCACCCCCAGCACCTTCAGCGCCACGGCGAGGATGGACACGAACACCACGCCGATCATCAGGATGTGCAGCGACTGCAGCGTCGGCACCACCCAGAAGGTGGCCTGCAGCGCGGTGCTGAACGCGGTGGCCTGCAGCCACTCGCAAAAGGCGGCGAGGCTCATCTGGCCGGGGCGGGTTCAGGCTGCGTGGGCTCGGGAAGCCCACCCTGGCCGAACGCGACGCTGCCATCCACCGAATCACAGTGCTTGCCCGGCTGCGGCGGCTTGCGGCCCGGGCACTTGAACAGCGGGCCCTGGCGGAAGCCCTTGGGTTCGCCGTTGCGCATGGGACGCATGCCCACGCTGAAGATGGTGCCGGCGGGGAAGGAGGACACCGAGATGCCCTCCTCCGCCGACTGCGCCGAACCGGCCATCTCCACTTCCCAGATCACCGGATCGCCCTTCTGGTCGCGCAGCACGTTCTTGCGCTCGGGGTTCATGCGCGCGAAGTAGATCTGCAGGTGGTTGGCGTCGGGGTTCACGCGCGTGACCACGCCGGTGACCACCACGGTCTTCGTCTGGTCGAAGGGCGCGAAGGAATGATGCCCCATCAGCGGTACCGCGCCGGCCAGCATGGCCACGGGCACGAGCCAGCGACGTGCTTGCTTCGAACCTGTCATTGCCTGTCACCCCCGTCCTGCTCGAAGTTGAACAGCGCTTCCTGCTGCGCCCTGGCCGGGCTCTCCATGCCCTGCTCGAAATACTGCTCCCACATCCTCGCCCAGGGCCGGCCGTACATGTCCGGCACCTCGTACTCGATCACCTGGCCCGGGCTGGTGGTGGTCGCCCTGCCCTTCACCGGGAAGATGGTCGGCACGCACTCGATGAAGGTGTAGGGATTGCCGGCATCAAGGCCGCTGGTCCGGTTCAGGTCGTGCACGATGCGGATGGGCTCGACCAGCGCCTCCGGGTCGTAGAACACGGCCTCGTGGTTCAGCGCCGTGACGTTGCCCTCCCCGTCGCGGACGGGCGTGTAGATCTCCACCGTCTGCAGCTGGTTGGAGAACTCCGGCTTGCCGTGGACCATCCATCCCTGGATGTTCGATGTCCACGTGATCAGCACGTCCCCGTCCCAGAAGCCGATGGTCTCGCCGTACCAGCGCGGCACGTCGGCGCCCAGGCGCGGCACCGCGCCCTCCATGTTGAACTCGCGCCCGATGTGGATGTTGGTGATGAAGTTGCGCGCCACGCCGGTGGAAACCTGTACCAGGTCGGGCGTGACGATGACCTGGTGGGGATTGATCCACGGCTGGATGGCCACCGGGTCGAAGCGCCGCATGAAGCCCTCCGGCCAGCAGTACTGTGACGGCCAGTGCGAGGCGCCGGTGATGGCCTCGTGGTACAGCATCTGCACCATGCGCGTCTGGTACTCGGGCGTCAGCAGCGACAGGATGGTGGGTGTCTGGTTGTAGCGCAGCCCGTACCAGTCGCCGCGCAGGGCGATGGAATAGCGCCCGGAGATCCCGCCCGGCACGGTGGCATAGGTGTGCCTGGTGGGACCGCCGCGACGCCGGGTCTCCGCCAGCAATGCCTCGTAGTGTTCCTTCGCCGTCCTGAACGGATAGGGGCTGACGATGGAATCACGCGGATAGTCGCGGTCACAGAAGCCCCACGGCGCCTTCGCCGGGTCGTCGATGATGAGCGCGGGTCCGTTGGCGCCGCGCGCCGATTCCAGTGCGAAGGGGCTGTTGCAGCGGAAGTAGCGCGGGTCGCTCCACAGCTCCCGGTCCTTGTAGAAATCCTTCGTGGTGAAGAAGTCCACCGGCAGCGGCGTGATGCCGGCTGGCGCGGCACCATCGATGGCCGAGCCCGTGACCACCACGCCCTGGGTGCTGGCGATGGCGCCCGGCGCTGGCGGCGTTCCGGGTGGCGGCGCCGGCGGCGCGCCCGGCCCGCCGGGACCACCGACGCGCTGCGCCATCGGGCCGACGACGAAGGGCTCGCGCTCGCGCAGGGCCGCGGCGCGCTGCTCGGTCGTCTGCGCGGCACTGGCCGTTGGCGCGGCGAGCTGGCCCGGTCCGGGCGCCGTACGCGGCTGGCCCGCGGTGACGTCGACCTTCACCGGCGCGCCGCGCCCCACGCTCCTGAAGCCGGGATCGGCGACCTGCTGGCCGGCCACCGTGCCGGCGCCGGCGAGAAGGGCTGCAACGGCGGTCCATGCAAGCTGCTTCGTGCTCCGCATAGTCATTCCCCCAATGGACTCAGGGGCGGGCGGCCCGACCCAGGGAATAGAAGCCCCTCGCTTTTATAACCAT
>QGUX01000323.1 GCA_003242275.1 Pseudomonadota bacterium
TCGAACAGCGAGGAGGACGTGGTGCCGTCCATGTACTGGCGCATCTGGTCGAACACCGACCAGGTGGCGAAGCACTTCAGCGCCAGCAGCGACTTCGCCCCCGACAGCTCCTTGAGGCGCGCGATGCGGTCCAGGTTGCGCTGCAGCCTGGCCCGGTCGACCAGGTAGTACGGCGTGCGCAGCTGTCCTGCGGCGGCCGGGCCGGTGCGGGAGACGCCGGGGCTGCCCTGCGGCGGGAGCTGGGACGCTGGCTTGGTCTGGTCGGGCATCGGACGTTTCCGCTGGGGGGGTGGGTCGCCGTCACCGCCCGGTCGCCTCAGGCGACCTTCGGAGCTGGCGGAAAAAGGGTTGGGGTGGCCGCGTGGGGTGGCAAACCACCCCCGGACGCAGCACGCAGCCGACTACGCCCGGGGGCTGGCGTCCGGATTGGGATGTCCGGCGCGAATGTCCTGCAGATTGAAAGGGCGGCTGGCCTGTGTCATTGCGGGCGCAAGGATAGCCCCCCCCGGGGGGGTGTCAAGCACGACGGTCCCCTGCGGGCCGATCAGGGGCCGGGAGGCTGCCCGGCGCGGCGGCCGGCGGCGGTGCGGGAAAAGGGAGTTGGTGGAGCTAGACGGGATCGAACCGTCGACCTCTTGCATGCCATGCAAGCGCTCTCCCAGCTGAGCTATAGCCCCACGACGGGAGGGGCGCGACGTTACGCGGCGCCCCGTTGGCTGTCAAGGATGCCCGGCGCGGGCTTAACATGCAGGCACCGGCGCCGCATCCGCGGCGCCCACCGTCCAGGGAGGATTCCATGAAGCACCACCGACACATCATCCACGGGTTCGCCGTCACGCTCGTGCTCGGCCTTGCCGCCGCCCGGGCGATGGCCGCCGACGCCAGCGCCTTCAACGGCACGTGGACCACCAGCTTCGACAGCCAGGTAGGCGTGCAGACCTACACCTACACGTTCAAGGTCGAGGGCGACAAGCTCACCGGCCGCGCCAGGTCGGACAACGGCGACTACGAGATCGCCAACGGCAAGGTCGACGGCGACACCATCAGCTTCGTCGAGAACATGGATTACCAGGGCATGCAGCTGGCCATCAGCTACCAGGGCAAGCTGGTCGCCCCGGACCAGATCCAGTTCAAGCGCGACGTGGGCGGCATGGGCGGCGAGGAGTTCGTCGCGAAGAAGCAGAAATGATCAGGTCGTCGTCGCGGCCTGCTTGAGCGGCCGGCCGCGGCGACCGTGCTGCGGAACCAGCGGGACCCGGTACGGAGCTTCCTCCTCCTCGTGTCACTGAACGGGGATTTTTCAGCCCAAAGCCGCCTGCAGGCGACCCAGGACCTTCTCCCGGCCCAGCAGGGCCAGCGTCACGTCGATGGGCGGGGAGACCGTCCCGCCGGTCACCGCCACGCGCAGCGGCTGGGCCACCTTGCCCAGGCCCAGCGAGCGCTTGCCGGCGAACGCCTGCAACAGGGCGTGCAGCGCGGGCGCGGCCCAGTCCTGCACCGCCCGCAGCTCGCCGGCCAGCTCGGAAAGCACCGCCTTCGCCTCGGGCGTCAGGTGCCTGGCCACGGCCTTCTCGTCCATCACCGGCTCACGGAAGAACATCAGGCTGGAGGCCGCCATCTCCTTCATGGTCTTCGCCCGCTCGCGCAGCGCCTCGACCACGCCGGCGCACAGGGCCCCGTCAGCGTCGGCCACGCCCAGCTCCGCCAGCTGCTCGCGCAGCGCCGCCACCAGCGTGGCCTGCGGGGCGCGCATGATGTGCTGCTGGTTCAGCCACAGCAGCTTGTCCGGGTTGAACGCCGCCGCGGACTTGTTCACGTGCGCGATGTCGAAGGCCGCGATCATCTCCTCGCGGGTGAAGATCTCCTGGTCGCCGTGCGACCAGCCCAGCCGCACCAGGTAGTTCAGCAGCGCATCGGGCAGGTAGCCCTCCCTGCGGTACTCCAGCACGCTGACGGCCCCATGGCGCTTGGACAGCTTCGCGCCATCCGCGCCCAGGATCATGGGCACGTGCGCGTACTGCGGCGGCGTGGCGCCCAGGGCCTTGAGCATGTTGATCTGCCGCGGCGTGTTGTTCAGGTGGTCATCACCGCGGACCACGTGCGTGATGCCCATGTCCCAGTCGTCCACCACCACGCAGAAGTTGTAGGTGGGGTTGCCGTCGGAGCGCTGGATGATCAGGTCGTCGAGCTCGGCGTTCTGGAACACCGTGTGGCCGTGCACCAGGTCATCGACCACCACCTCGCCCTCGTCCGGGTTCCTGAAGCGGATCACCGGATCGACACCCTCGCGCGGCCCGGTGCGGTGGCGGCAGCGGCCGTCGTAGCGCGGCTTCTCCTTGCGCGCGAGCTGCTCGGCGCGCATGGCGTCCAGCTCTTCCCTGGTGCAGTAGCAGCGGTACGCCTGGCCCTTCTCCAGCATCTGGCCGATGACCTCGCGGTAGCGGTCGTAGCGCTGCGTCTGGTAGTACGGGCCCTCGTCCTCGGTGAGGCCCAGCCAGCGCATGCCGTCCAGGATCACCTGCACCGCCTCCTGGGTGGAGCGTTCGCGGTCGGTATCCTCGATGCGGAGGATGAACTTGCCGCCGTGGCGGCGGGCCAGCAGCCAGGAGAACAGCGCCGTGCGCACGCCGCCGATGTGCAGCATGCCGGTGGGGCTGGGAGCAAAGCGGGTCACGATGGTCATAGGGCGCGTAGGGTAGCCGAAGCGGGCGCCCGGCAGCGCACTTCGACCGCTGCCGCCAGCAACGGCCGGTCAGTCGACCAGGTAGAAGTCCACGATCACGTGGTCGGGCTTGCGGATGCCGCGGGCCACGAACAGGTGCCGGCGCAGCCAGCCGTGCGGCCCGTCGGCCACCTCGAACACCGGGCTGGTGCGGAAGTAGTAGGCATCCGGCGGCACCTCGATGCCGGCCACGAGCTTCTCCATCACCTCCCGGCTGGC
>QGUX01000324.1 GCA_003242275.1 Pseudomonadota bacterium
ATGCCCAGGCGTTGCCATCGGGCATTAGCCCCTGGCGGCACGCACCGTGCTGTGGGCGGCCGGCGTCACGGCCTCGCCCTTGGCGCGCACGCTGGGCGTGCCGCTGGACCGCAATGGCCGCGTGCCGGTGCAGGCGGACCTGTCGGTGGCGGGACATCCGGAACTGTTCGTGGCCGGCGACCTGGCCGCGGTCAGCACCGCGGACGGCCCCGTGCCCGGCATCGCGCCCGCCGCCAAGCAGATGGGACGCCATGTCGCGAAGGTCATCGCCGCGCGCCTCGCCGGGCGCCCCGCCCCGCCATTCCGTTACCGCCACCACGGCCTGCTCGCCACCATCGGCCGCATGGCCGCCGTGGTCGATCTCGGCCGGGTGCGCTTCTCGGGCCTGTTCGCATGGTGGTTCTGGCTGGCGGCGCACGTGTACTTCCTGATCGGTTTCCGCAACCGCCTCGTGGTGCTGATCGACTGGGCCGGCGCCTACTGGACCTACAGCCGCGGCGCACGCATCGTCACGCGCGAGCCGGGACTGCCGCGCCAGGATCAGGCCTGACCGCCGCGCGCGCGGCGCTTCTTTCCGCGCGCCACTTCCGTCGCCAGGGCATCCAGCTTCGGTTCCCAGCAACTGCGGAACATCGCCAGCCACTGGTCGATCTCCTGCAGCGGCCGCGCATCCACCGCGTAGACGCGGCGCGTGCCCTCCGGCCGCACGCGCGCGAAGCCGTTGTCGCGCAGCACCTTCAGGTGCTGCGACACGGCCGCCTGCGTGATGCCGAACTCCCGGCCCACCACCTCGACGATCTGGCCCGAGGTGTGCTCGCCCTCGGCGAGCAGTTCGAGGATGCGGCGACGGACCGGGTCGCCGAGGACGTCGAGTGCATGCATGGAGCGGAACGTCAGGAGACCGGTGGCTCGCCCGTGTAGAAGGCCGTGGTCGCGCGCACGGCCGCCGCGATCATGTCAGCATCCTCGCCCGCCGCGATGGCCGCCTCGCCCCAGCGCTCGCTGCTGCCGGCGTAGAAGCGCTTGCCCTCGGGCGATGCGGCGAAGGTGGCCTCGTCCAGCTTCATGCCCGCCGGGTCGGCGAGGTAGAGCGCCAGGCCCATCAGGCCGCCCTCCCAGCCCACGCCCACGGCGCCCGGACCGTACTGCCTCCAGAAGTCCGACAGCGGCGCCGTGTGGGTCAGCGTGAAGCGCGTGCGTCCCTCCGCCTCGCGCGCGAGGCGCACTTCCACCCAGCTCACCTGCCCCATCATTTCCCAGGTGAGGCCCAGGTGCACCGGCGGCTCACAATCGGTGATGGTGCCCCCGGCATTGCCCTTGAGCTGGTAGCGGCCGCCGCGCTTCAGGTCGCCTTCCACCGGCAGGAACCAGCGCGGCAGGCGCCCGGGATTGGTCATCGCGTCCCAGAGGTCGTCGATATCGGTGTCGTAGCTGCGTTCGAGGATGACCGCGCGGGCGGGCTGGCCGTCACGTTCGAGGGCCCTGACCGTGCGGCGGACGGCTCCGAGATGGCTGGCGACGTCGATGGGCATGGCGGCCTCCCTTTAATTAAGTTTGTACTTATATTAGCTGTGACTTAAACATGTTTCAAGCAGGTCGCCATGATGGTCGCGTCATTGCGGAACGACGCTGGCGGGCGCCGGAAGCTCCACCAGATTTGAACATTGCAGCGGCTTCGGCGACGATGCCCCGGCGGGGAATTTCCAGCAGATGGCCAATGCAGGGACGGCCCGCGTCGCTGCTCCTCGATCCCGACCCTGGCGGCGAATGACAACCAGAACCAGAACGACTCAGGGAGACCAGAACATGAAGGCAATTCCATACCTGGCGGCCGCTAGTGTCCTCGCCCTTTCCGCCTGCAGCGCAGAGCCCTCGGAGCGTGACATCCGCAAGGCGTTCGACGCCTCGCTCAAGCAGGCCACGCAGGATGCTGCCGAAGCCGCCGCGGGCTTCGGGCTGTCGGCGGACGACATGAAGGAGATGATGCCGGAGCTTCACGGCGTGAAGAAGATCGGCTGCCGCGCGGTGGAAGGCACCGAGGGCTACATCTGCGACGTGGAGATCGACATGACCGCGCCGATGGTCGGCCGGCAGAAGGACACCGGCAGCGTGCGCCTGGTGAAGAGCTCCGGAAGCTGGCGGGTGCTGGAATAGTCCGGCAGCCTGGCGCGCGATCGCGGGCGCGACCCTGGCCATGGCGTGACGGCAGGCGCCCGGCGGACGGAATGGCGTCCCCAGGGGGATTCGAACCCCCGTTACCGCCGTGAAAGGGCGATGTCCTGGGCCTCTAGACGATGGGGACGCGGCGAAGGGGCGGCATTCTAATCGCAAGCCGCGGCACTTCCTACCGCCAGGGTCAGGAATCAGCCCCCGGAAGGCCGGGGTGCGGCGAGCGGGACAGATGGCGCCGCGGCAGGCGCCGCCGGATCCGGCAGCTGGCCCCGGTCAGGCGCCTCGGCCGTCCCCCGCTGCTGCGGCGGGGCCGGCGGCCCCTTGTACTCGATGGGCTCCCGCCCCGTCTTCGCCAGCACCAGCCCGCGCAGGATGTCCATGGTCTCGCGCTGCGCCGGCGTCTCGGGTTCGAGGAAGCGCCGCGGCGTTCGCCCGGCGGCATGGTCGATGGGCCTCAGGCCCGAGGAATCCACCGCCTCGAGGTCCGCGCCCAGCGATGCCAGCAGCTTCACCGTCTCGTTCCAGCCATGCCCGGCCGCCGAGTGCAGCGGCGTGTGCCCGTTGCGCGCGGCGGCGTTGACGTCGGCGCCGGCCGCCACCAGCAGCCGCACGCACTCGGCCGCCTCCGCATCGGTCTTGTAGCGCCCGCTGGTGGGATTGGGGCCATGCCCCTGCCCCGCCCCGGGCATAAGCGGGGCCAAGCCCGGCCCGGGGGGGACGATGGGGTGGGGGCCGGGCGCGGGAAGAAGGGCCACCGCCCCGGGGTGCA
>QGUX01000085.1 GCA_003242275.1 Pseudomonadota bacterium
CCGTTGGTACGAAGGCCGGATGTGCCCGGTTGAGCGTGTCGGCGTAAAGGCGCGCCTCGGAATAGGGGATGTTCCCGTCGTCGTTGCGCGCGAAGCGCGGCGCCTGGCCGGGCGTGGCGGGGTTGTGGCAGCCGCCGCAGCGGTTGTTGGCCTTCACGTTCTGCCAGAAGGCGATGCGGAACGCCTGCACGTCGGCGCTCTGCGGCGCCGGGCCGGTGTAGTCGTTGACCACCGGCGGGTTGGTGTTCGGATTCGTCGTCGTCGGCGCGCCGCCACCGCAGGCGGCGAGGCCGGCCAGGCCGGCGGCGATCAGGATGGCCCGAAGCGTCTTCATGACCGTCTCCCTCAATTGCCCCGGCAGTACGCCGCGGTCTCTGCGAACACGTCCTTCACGCGGTAGTTGGCGCTGCCGCGGAAGATGGACATCACGCGCTCCACCTCGGTGCGGTCGGCCGAGTTGACCGGCGGCCTCAGGCACACGGTCCTGAACACCTTCTCGACCAGGCAGCGCGAGAACTGCTCGCTGTTGGCCAGCTCCTGTCCCATGGACTTGGCGCCGTTGCCCGAGCCGGGCAGGGAAGGATCCCACCCCAGCACCGAGTTCGCGCCCTGGCGCCAGTAGTTGGTCCAGCCGTCATCCGGGGTCACGTAGCCGTACTTGAAGTTGTCGGCGTTGATCAGGTACTTGGGCTGCACCACGCCGTCGGTGTACTCGATGCGGCCGGTGGTCTCGTTGTAGTTGTAGTAGGCGAAGGCCTGGGCCAGCGGATCCATGCCGTTGTGGCAGCCAATGCAGTTGTTCAGGAAGACGCGGCTGTCACCGCCCGGCGAACGGCTCACGTCCTGGCGTATGCGGTCCGGCGGCAGCGTGACGTCGTGCACCTGCTCCAGGTCGCGGCACATGTGCGCCATCAGGGTGAAGCGGAACATGGCGCGGTTGGTGCCAGCAACGAAGAAGGCCTGCGCCGCGGCGCGCGTGGTCATCACGCCGGCCGTGGCCGCGGCCGGCAGGCCGGTATGCTGTGACTGCGTCGCGGCGATCAGCACCGCCGGATCGCTGAGGTCGGCGTCGTTGTCCTCGAGCTGCTCGTACAGGTTGTTGTTGGCCGGCGAGTACTGCGGATAGCCGGCGCCGCCGACGTAGAGGATGTCGCCGGAGAGCACCTGGCGGAAGTCCACGTCGTCGCGGATCATGCCGATGACGGTGGCAGTGTAGTCGTTCAGCGGCGCGAATACCGTCTGCTCGCGGTTGGTCCACGGCGTGACCCAGTTCTTCAGCACCGTGGTGTAGAAGGTCTTCGTGCCCATGGCGCGGCGGGCGGCGTTGACCGCCCCGGCGTGGCCGGGATTCGCCAGCAGGTCCTGCTCCATCAGGTCGAGCATCTCCGCGGTGGGCGGGACGCCCGCGATGCGATCGTGGATGCGCTTGGCCTGCGCACGTTCCAGCGGACCGGCATGGAGGATTCCCGCCATGCAGACTGCCAGCGCGGCGCCAATCGCCGCGGCGACCGGATTTGACCTGTTCCTGTGGTTCATGAGACCTGCCCTTGTGAGCGTTGGCAGCAAATCTAGCCGCCCCGCGACGCGCCCCCTAATGTCTCAACGCGCCGACGTCGCCAGCTGACGACAGCATCGCGTTTCACGTCGCAAAGCTATGATCTGGCCCGCGTTGTGCGATCTGGGTCACAGTCATTCGCACGCGCCGAGGACAACTTAATCCACCGGTGCCCGGACTATTCCGGCGTGGGCAGGTCAACGTGAAAGCATTCCATCCATTGCGGGGCGTCATGGCCGCCGCTGCCATCGGCGCGCTCCTGGGCGGCTGCAGCAGCGGCGGCAGCATCGATATCGGCGGCGGCCAGGCGACCGACCCGGGCGCCGTCGATTTCCCGATCGCCTACGTCAAGCGCACGATTCCCGTGGAAAGCGACGACCTGCGCGACCAGCGCGGCGCCGTGCCGGATGCCGACCTGTTCATGCGCAGCCGCGCCTCGCCCTCCTCCACCGAGATCGACATCACCGGCGCGATCACCGCTGACGGCCTGTACGACATCAAGGACGTCGACGTGTCCTTCGACGGCAAGCGCATCATCTTCGCGATGCGCGGCCCCATCGTCAGCGACGACGAACGCGACCCGCCCTCCTGGAACATCTGGGAATACGACATCGAGGCCGGCGTGGGACCTGGCAATCCGCGCCGCGTCATTGCTTCGGACAACACGGCCGACGAAGGCCACGACATCTCGCCGCAATACCTGCCGGACGGCCGCATCGTGTTCAGCTCCACGCGGCAGCGCCAGTCCAAGGCCGTGCTGCTCGACGAGAGCAAGCCCGGCTTCGAGGCACAGGCCGTGGGCGGCAACGAGAGCGCCTTCCTGCTGCATGTGATGAACGAGGACGGCACCGGTATCCACCAGATCACCTTCAACCAGAGCCATGACCTGTGGCCTTCGGTGCTCCGGAACGGCCGCGTCGTGTTCACGCGCTGGGACGGGTCGACCGGGCGCGGCATGCACCTGTACACCTCCAATCCCGACGGCACCGACCTGCAGCTGCTGTACGGCGCGCGCAGCCACAATACCGGCACGCCGGGCGCGAACGGCAACCCGGTCACCATCCAGTTCACGCGACCACGCGAGATGGAGGACGGCCGCATCCTGGCGCTGGTGCGTCCCTACAGGGACACGGACTTCGGCGGCGACCTGGTGATCATCGACGCGCGCAACTACGTCGAGAATACCCAGCCGCTGGCGACCAATGCCGGCATGACCGGCCCGGCGCAGTCGCGCGCCACCCCCGCGCTGGTGAGCCTGGTCGAGGGTCCCTCGCCCGGCGGGCGCTTCCGCTCGGCGTTCCCGCTTTGGGACGGCAGCAACCGCCTGCTGGTGAGCTGGTCGCTGTGCCGCCTGCTCGACAACGAGCAGACACCGGCGGCCATCGTGCCCTGCACCACCGACCGGCTCAATGCACCCGACTTCCAGAGCCGCTACGACACGGCGCCGCCGCTGTACAGCGCCTTCATCTACGACCCGGTGGACAACACCTTCCGCCCGCTGTTCCAGCCGGAGGAAGGCGTGATGATCACCGACCTGGTGGCGGCGCAGCCGCGCACGCCGGCCCAGGTCCCGCAGGTGATCCTCGACCGCACCATCGCCGGCGACGACTTCGATCCCTCGCTGGTGGGCGAGGGGCTGGGCGTGATCGAGATCCGCAGCGTCTATGACTTCGACGGCAGCCTGCGCTACACCAACCTCGGGCTGCAGGGTGTGCCGGCCGCCACCAGCCTGCTGGAACTCGCCGATCCGCTGCGCCGCACGCCCGACCAGCGCGCCGCGCGCTTCGTGCGCATCGAGAAGGCCGTGTCGCTGGGTGACGAGGACCTCGACGGCTTCCCCGACCTCGCCAACCAGGCCTTCGGCGCTTCGAATTTCATGCGCGAGATCATCGGCTATGCGCCGGTCGAGCCGGATGGCTCGGTGTCGGTGCGCGTGCCCGCCAACGTGGCCTTCGTGCTGTCCATCGTCGACCGCAATGGCCGCCGGCTGTTCCCGCAGCACCGCGCCTGGCTGCAGCTGCGGCCGGGCGAGATCCGGCGCTGCGCGGGTTGCCACGAGGCCCCCGGCGGCAACCAGCAGGACTTCTCGCACGGACGCGGCCGCTACGCGTCGGACTGGACGCCGGAGGAACACACCAGGCCGCTGGTCGATCCCTCCTGGGGCGTGACGGGCGCGGGCGTGCCCTTCCCCAATACCCTGCCACTGACCTCGGCCAACGCCCTGCCGGGTGACACCATGGCGCAGGCGCGCGCCCGTACCAGCTGCATCGCGGGCGGCACCTGCTCGCAGAAGCCCAGCGTCAACGTGATCTTCGACGACGTGTGGACCGACCCGGCGCCCGGCCCCACCCCGGCCGAGTCCTTCGCCTACGTGCACGCCTCGCCGGGCCTGTCCACGCCGGGGCCGGTGCGCCCGGGCTGCATCGCCAACGGGCCCAGCACCTGCCGCATCATCATCAACTACGTGGAGCACATCCAGCCGATCTGGACGGTGGACCGCGGCGCGGCCACCTGCACCAACTGCCACGCCCCGCCCTCGGTGACCGGCAACATGAAGCCGCCGGCAGGCCAGCTCGACCTCTCGGGCGATCCGTCGCCGGAGGAGCAGCGGCACGTGGTCTCTTACCGGGAGCTGTTCTTCGCCGACTTCGTGGAGGACTTCATCAACGGCTCGCTGGTGGACCGCACCATCGACGTGGTCACCGGCATCGATCCGGAAACCGGCGACCCCATCATCGAACCGCAGCCCATCATCGCCTCGCGGCCGATGGTGGCCGGCAATGCACGCGGTTCACGTTTCTTCACCTGCTTCGCCGGAACCGATACCTGCCGCTCGGGCGATCCGGACGAGGCTGGTGGTACAGTT
Source organism: Pseudomonadota bacterium (assembly GCA_003242275.1). The sequence goes on from QGUX01000085.1 coordinate 4,422, forward strand.
GATCACAGCTCCTTCCTGACGCCTTCCGAACTCCGGCTGATTTCCGAGTGGGTCGACATTGGCGCACAGTACTTCAACAACCCGTTCGCCGATGGCGTCCCGACCAACTAGGACCCTTCCCAAAGCAATCGCCATGGCGCTTGCCCTCGTCGGGGCCGGCGCCTGCCTTGCTGCGGACGATGCACCGGTGCGGTTGCGCGAACTGGTGGTGGCCGAGCCCTACATCGAGCTGCACGAGGGCCCGGGCCGCGGTTACGCGGTCACGCAGGTGGTGCCGCGCGGCGACACCTTCCAGGTGCTGTACCGCCGCACCGAATGGTTCCGCGTGCGCACGCGCCGCGGCGTGGAGGGCTGGGCGCATGAACGCGAGATCCTGAAGGCCCGCCTGCCGGACGGCAGCCCCTTCACCATCGACCTGGGCAACCGCGCCGGCTTCACCTCGCACCGCTTCGAACTGGGCGCCTCGATGGGCGACTACGGCGGCGCCACGCTGATCGGCACCTACTTCGCCTTCCTGTTCAACGAGCAGCTGCAGCTCGAGCTCACCGGCGCGCAGTTCCTCGGCAACGCCTCGAACGGCTATTCGGCCGAGGTCGGCCTGGCTCACGTGTACCGCCCCGACTGGCGGCTCTCGCCCTTCCTGACGCTGGGCGGCGGCGTGATCCGCATCGAACCCAAGTCCACGCTGGTGCAGCCCGAGGACCGCACCGACCAGACGGCCTATGCCGGCGCCGGCGTGCGTTTCTACCTGACCCGGCGCTTCTTCCTGCGCGGTGAATACCGTCACCACATGGTGTTCACCAGCCGCAACGAGAACGAGGAGATCAACGAATGGAAACTGTCTTTCGCGTTCTTCTTCTAGGCGCGGCGGCGCTGGCACTGCCGGGCTGCGCCTGGATGCTGCCGGGGCGCGGCGAGGATGTCGCGGCGCAGGAGGAAATCGTGCTCTCCTCGGACGAGGAACCCACGCTGGTGCCGCCCCGGGTCATCGAGCCGGAGGTGGAGCGGCGCGAGGTGCGCGTGGCGCGCATCGACGCGGAGAACATCGAGGTGGGGGCCTTCTACGGCGCCCTGTCCATCGAGGACTTCGGCACCGGCCCGGTGCAGGGCCTGACCGCCGCCTACCATGTGACAGAAGACATCTTCTTCGAGGCCGCCTTCGGCCGATCGAAGGCCGGGCGCACCAGCTACGAGACCCTGGGCGGCAACGTGCAGCTGCTTACGCCTTCCGAGAGGCGCTTCACGTATTACAGCCTGTCGCTCGGGTACAACCTGCTGCCGGGCGAGGTGTACATCGGTCGCAGCCTCGCCATGACCAGCGCGCTGTACTTGATGGGCGGCGTGGGCAGCACCGAGTTCGCGGGGGACCAGCGCTTCACGCTGAACTTCGGCGCCGGCTACCGGCTCCTGCCGACCGACTGGCTGGCCGTGCACATCGAGGTGCAGGACCGCGTGTTCCAGTCGGACCTGCTGGGCCGCGACAAGCTGACCAACAACATCAGCGCGCACCTGGGCCTGACCGTTTTCTTCTGACCGTGTGAGGGTGCCGGAGGCTTCGAACATGAACTGGACCACCAAACCGCTGCGCGCGCTGCTGGTGACCGCGCTGCTTTCGCTGCCGGCCATGGCCGTGGCCCCGCAGGGCCCCGCCCCCGGCTTCCGCCTCGAGACCCTGGATGGCAAGAGCGTGGCGCTCGAGGACCTCAAGGGCCAGGTGGTGATGATCAATTTCTGGGCGAGCTGGTGCGGACCGTGCCGGCAGGAGATGCCGCTGCTGGACAAGCTCTACGCCAAGTACAAGCCCATGGGCTTCACGCTGCTGGGTGTCAACGTGGAGCCGGACCCCAAGCTGGCGACCGGCTTCCTCGAGAAGACACCTGTCACCTTTCCGATACTGTTGGACAAGGACAGCTCGGTCAGCAAACTCTACCAGGTGGCAGGCATGCCCTCGACGGTCATCGTCGACCGCAAGGGCAACCTGCGCTGGGTGCACAAGGGCTACAAGCCCGGCGACGAGAATGCCTACCTGGACCAGATCCGGGCCCTGATCCGCGAGCAGTGAACACATGAGAACGCCCAGGATTCGCGCCTTGCTGCTGGCCAGCCTCGCCGCGGTCGCGGTGGCCGGCTGCGGCCCCATCGAGCCCTGGGTGAAGCCCTACGAGCGCGAGCGCCTGGCCGATCCCATCATGGTGCTCGATCCCGATCCGGTGTCCTCCGCCTACCTCGACCATGTGTACGAGGTGCGCGAGGGCGCGCGCGGCGCCACCGGCGGCGCCGGCGGCGGCTGCGGTTGCAACTGATGGCCCGCCTGCGCGGCAAGCTGCATCGCCTCGCGGCCGGCGCACTGCTGCTGGCCGCCCCGGCCATGGCGCCGGCCGGCGTGCTGCCCGAGGACCGGGCCGACATCCTCTACCACCGCTATTCCGGCGGCGGCATCACCGTCGAGGGTCCCTCGGTGCTGGTGCGCAAGAGCGTCGGCGACTCGTTCTCGGTGTCGGCCAACTACTACGTCGACGCCATCACCAGCGCCTCGGTGGACGTGGTGGTCTCCGGTGCCAGCGAATACAAGGAAGAGCGCGAACAGAAGAGCGTGTCGGTGGACTACCTGCGCGGCAAGTCGACCTGGACGGCCTCCTACATGGAGTCCTCGGAGAACGACTACGATGCCAGCACCTGGTCGGTGGGCGTCAGCCAGGACATGTTCGGCGACCTGACCACCATCAGCCTCGGCTACTCGCAGGGCAAGGACAGGATCGGCGACTCCACCGATCCCGCCTTCAGCGGCGAGGTCGAGCGACGCAACTACCGGGTGGGACTGACGCAGATCCTGTCGCGCAACGCGCTGGTGTCGCTGAACTTCGAGACCGTCACCGAGCAGGGCTTCCTGCAGAGCCCGTACCGCTCGATGCGCTACCGCACCATCACCGACACCTGGGTGCTGGCGCCGGAGGTGTTCCCGAACACGCGCACCAGCAACGCCGCCTCGGTGCGGCTGAAGCACTACCTGCCCTGGCGCGCCGCCGCCGAGGGCCACTACCGCTTCTACGGCGACACCTGGGGCCTGCGGGCGCACACGGCCGGCATCGGCTACACGCACCCGCTGCCCGGCGGGAAATGGACGCTGTCGGGCTCGTACCGCTTCTACAAGCAGAACAGCGCCGACTTCTTCAGCGACCTGTTCCCCTACGAGGACGCGCAGAACTTCATGGCGCGCGACAAGGAGACCTCGGCGCTCACCGGGCACACCGTGGGCCTGGGCGCCTCCTACGAATTCCAGCTGCCGTTCGCGCCGTGGATCAAGCGCGGCACGGCCAACCTGCACATCAGCCGGATGATGATCGACTACAAGGAGTTCCGTGACCTGCGCGGCCTGCCGCCGGGCACGGTGCCGCCCGGGAGCGAGCCGCTGTACTCGCTGGACGCGACCATCACCCAGCTGTTCTTCTCGTTCTGGTTCTAGGCAATGCGGCCGGCTCGCGCCGCAGCGGCCTGGGCAGGGACTGGCCGCGGGCCGGGCGGCCCGTGGGCTTCAGGCGCCCGAAGCTCTCTTCCGCCAGCGCCCTGACCTTCGCCTCGAAGGCGCGATAGTCGGTCACCAGGCGACGGCCGAACCCGGTCAGCCGCGCGCCGCCGCCTTCCCTGCCGCCCACCGCCAGTTCGGCCACGGGCTCATCGAAGGCTTCGTTGGTGTCGTGCACCAGCAGCCAGGCCCGGCGGTAGCTCATGCCCATGTCCCGCGCTGCGGCGGACAGCGAACCGGTGCGCTCGATGCCCTCCAGCAGCTCGATCTTGCCCGGCCCGATGGCGCAGTCGGGCGCGAAGTCGATGCGGATGCGGACCTTGGGCTTGCTCATCAGGCCAGTCTAGCCGCTGGCGGGGCCGGGGCGCAGCACCGGCAGCGGTGCCCGAATCGCTGTATTCGTTGGAGCATAGCGCCTGCGCCGGTACAATCCGCGCATGCGACGCGCCGCCCTCACCTTCCTCGCTGCCCTGCTGGTGCTGGGCGCGGCCCCGGCGCGGGTGGAGGAAAAGGTACCGACGGTGTTCGCGGCCGCCTCGCTCACGGACGTGCTGCAGGAAATCGGCAGCGCGTATGCCGCGCGTACCGGCAGCATGGTGCGCTTCTCCTTCGCGGGCAGCTCCACGCTGGCGCGCCAGATCGAGGCCGGCGCGCCGGCTGACGTGTTCGTGTCGGCCGACCAGCAGTGGATGGATTACCTGGAACAGCGCCGGCGCATCGCACCCGGCACTCGAGTCGACGTCGCGGCCAACGACCTGGTGCTGGTCGCGCCCGCCGACAGCCCGGCGAACCTCGACATTGGTCCCCGTTTTGCCATCGCCGCCGCGCTGGGGCGGCGTGGCCGCCTCGCCACCGGTGATCCGGATACGGTACCGGCAGGCCGCTACGCCAGGGCCGCGCTGGAATCATTCGGCGTGTGGCAGGACGTGGCCGCGCGGGTAGTGCCCACCGACAATGTCCGCGCGGCACTGAACTTCGTGGTTCGCGGCGAGGCGGCGCTGGGCATCGTCTACGCCACGGACCTGGCGGGCGTGGCCGGCGTGCGCGAAGTGGCCCGCTTCCCGGCCGGCAGCCATCCCCCCATCACCTATCCCGCCGCGGTCACCCTGCGCGGCGGAGAGGACGCCGCGGAGTTCGTGCGCTTCCTGCGCGGCCCCGAGGCGCGTGCCCTGTTCGAACGCCACGGATTCCGCTCCCCATGAGAATGACCCGCACCGCCCTGCTCCTGATGCTTGCTGCGCCTGCCGCCCTCGCCGGGCAGCCGGATGCCTGTGCCGCCTACCAGATGGACGTCAGCGCCGAGGTGGACCTGTTCCAGGAACAGGCCCTCGAAGTGCCCGCGGGCGACCGGGCCGAGACCGCCCCTCAGATCGAGGCGGGCCGGCTCTACCAGGTGAAGCTGCGCCCGCAGCGCGGGCTCACCTACCCGGTCACCGCCGCGCGCCGCGAGCCGGACGCCGCCCAGTCCGGCGGCATGGTGCGGGTGTTCATCGCCGAGGCCGGCCGCTACCGCGTCTCGGTGGACCAGCCTTCCTGGGTGGACGCCATCCACGAGGGCCGGCCGCTGGAGTCGCTGGACTTCCGCAGCAGCCGCGAGTGCAGCGGCCCGACCAAGATCGTCACCTTCCACGTGCCGGCCGGCGCCGAGCTGCTGCTGCAGTTCATCGACGTCGACCGGCCCTCGCTGCGGCTGGCCGTGACGCCCGTGCCGCCCGAGGTCTGGTAGCCGTCAGTAGCGCCAGTCCAGCTGCAGCAGCCAGCTCCGTCCGGCCTCGAAGAAGCCCTCCTGGTAGGCGTACAGCTCGTCCGCCAGGTTGCGAACGCCCAGCTCCACGCCCCAGTTGCCATTGGCCTGGTAGCGACCGAAGGCGTTCACCAGCGTGAAGCCATCGGCCACGCGCGAGCCGTTGGTGGTGGTGTAGCGACGCGATTCGTGCTGCGCGTCCAGCGTCACCCGCCACTGCGGATGCGGCTGCCAGCTTGCCGTGACGCGCTGGCGCCACTTCGGCGTGTCGGTGGGCAGGATGCCCGGGTCGCTGAGGTTGTCGCGATCCAGCAGGTTCACCTGGGCGTCGAACCGCAGGCCATGCAGCGGCTGCCAGCTTCCCGACAGCTCCACGCCGCGGTTCCTCTGGCGGCCAATGTTCTGCAGTTGCGAGCAGTCCGGGTTGGGGGCATCGCAGGCCGTACCGGGCAGCGTCACGCTCTCGATGGCATCACGGATGTTGGCCTGGTACAGCGCCACCTTGGCCGTCCAGCCCTCACCCTGGTGCTCGTAACCGAGCTCGAAGTGGTTGGCGTATTCGGCCTCGAGGTCCGGGTTGGGAACGACGCTGCCCAGGCCGCCGCTGAAGCGGTCCTTCAGCGCCGGGAAGCGCGTCTTGCGGCTCACGCCGCCGAACAGCGTGCCGGCCTCGCTCACCTGCCACACGGCCACGAGCTGGCCATTGCTGGTGGTCGCGTCGTTGACCTCGTTGGGCACGTAGGAGGCGCCGTTCCAGATCCAGGCCGTGCGGCCCGGCTGCGCCACGTACTGGTAGCCGGGCGTCAGCGACAGGCGCGGCGTGATCCGCCACTCCTGCTCGATGGCGATGTCCCAGGTGGAGGCAACGAGCTGCTCCTCGGGCTCGAAGGGCTCGCGGGTGCCCTCGCGGTGGACGTCCTTCTTCAGGTGCGCGGCCACGCGCGTCACCGCGGCATCGCTCCAGCGCCATTCGAAGTCCGCGCCCCCGCCGCGGGTGTAGTCGTCGTAGGCGCTGCCCAGGAACATGTACGAGCTGTGCGCCAGGTTGGTGTACGCGTCCAGCGAGTTCCTGAACGTGTCGTGGAAGGCGCGCAACCGCAGCGTGCCGCGGTCCCCGACGGCATGGCGCGAGGTCAGGCTGAAGCTCTGCTTGTCCCAGTACGGCCACACCCAGAAGCGCGCGGACCCGGAAGTGCCCGAATACGGCGGATCCTCCTTGAAGCCATCCTGGCGGTACCAGGTGAAGTTGAATTCGTTGTCGGCGTCGGGCGTGAAACCGACGCGGGCCATGTACAGCCGGTCGCGCGTCCCGGCGTTGTCGCGCAGGCCGCCGTCCTCGCGGTTGGGCACCGGATCGAACGAGCCGGGCAGGCGGTAGCTGTCGGCATTGCTGCCGGAGACGCTGAAGCTGCCGTACCAGCGCTCGTTCGCCGCCGAGACATTCAGCGCGGCGCGCACCAGGTTGGCGCGCAGCTTGTCGTCGGCCTCGGTGGAGATGCGCGCCGACACCGCCAGCGGCTCGGTGGGACGGCGGCTCACCACGTTGATGGCGCCTCCCATGATGTTCGGGCCGTAGAGCAGCGAGGCCAGGCCCTTGCTGACACGGATCTCGGAGACATGATCGACACCGAAGCGCGCCAGGTCCACGTTGCCGTCGTAGGGCACGTACACCGGCACGCCGTCGATGAACAGCGGCACCTGGCGGCTGTTGAAGCCGCGCAGCGCCACCAGCCGCTCGCGCCGCTGGCCCACGTTCTGCGTGGCCACGCCCGGCACCAGCTCGAGCGCCTGCGACAGGTCGTCACGGTGCTGGGCGGCGAGGGTATCGCTGGTGATGCTGTCCACGGTGACCGGCAGGGCCACCGGCGTGCGCTGGCCGATCACCTCGACGGTGCCCAGTTCGGAAGGCGGCTCGTCGGCGCCCTGTGAAAGGACGGGGCTGGCGATGGCGCAGGCAGCCAGCGCCAGGACGCGGGAGTGGCAGGAAGTGCTCATGAGGGACGGGATCCTTCAGGAAACGGTATATCCCGCGAAATATATCGCACGGTATATTTCACGGTACATATCGAATGCCAGAAAAGAACCCGCCCCGCTGGCGCGGCGGCGGGTTCCTGCACCCGTCAGGGTTTCGAGTAGCTGATGCGGTAGATCACGTTGGCCCCGTCATCCGCCAGCAGCATCGAGCCGTCCTTCAGCACCTGGATGGCCACCGGCCGTCCCCAGGCCTGGTTGTCCGGCGTGATGAAGCCGGTGAGGAAGTCCACGTACTCGCCGGTGGGCACGTTGTCCTTCAG
>QGUX01000325.1 GCA_003242275.1 Pseudomonadota bacterium
GATCACGATCTGCTGGGCACCGGGGGCCGGGGTTGCGATTCCTGGGGTGGGCGTCGGTGCTGCGGGGCCGAGCTGCAAGCTGCAGCGGCCGATCAGCAGCAGCACGAGTATGATCACTGCTGCCAGCAGCAGTATGATGCTCCATCGAGGGGCGCGCGACCTGGGGGCTTCTCGCTGGCCCATACATCCCACCTCAATTGTTACTGGACTTTTGCAAAGTCCCTTGGCGGCTAGCTCAAGGCCAGGTGAGCCTTGATTTGGGGCAGACTCCACCCTTGTTCGGTGCGCTCGACCACCCAGGCGATCGTTTTCGCCAAGACCTCGCGTGACATCGTTCGACAGGCTTGGCCGACGGTCGTCAGCACTTCGGTGGCCCACTCTTGCGGCCGGGCCTGCCGCAACTCGGTCATAATCGCGCTGTACGCCAGGAAGACCAGATGCATATGCCGGGTCTGGCCTTGGCCGTTCCTGAGCTGACACTCGCCCATGCCGAGATGTTGCTTCCCGTCCCGATGAAAGGTCTCCGTTCCTGTCCAGCGATGGCGATAGGCCTTGAGGATGCGAGTGATTTCCCAGAAGGTTCGGTTCGTCACCAACACCTTGTGCGGCTCAGTCGCTTCCTCGTCGCGCCAGAGCAGGACCAGCCGCACGGGATGCTTCACCTTGGGGATTTGCACCGACTTGGAGAACCAATACTGAGTCTTGCCATTGATGGTGATGCGATGACGGGCCTCTTTGGGCAGACTGGCTCCCCAGATACTCACTTTCAGTTCCTGTCCGCTGACCTCGATCTTGCGGTTCAGCTTCAGGTCTCCCACATAGACCCGCTTCTTGTCGTGGATATGGTTGAGCAGTTCGGCGTGGGTGAAGTAGCTGTCGAAGGTGAAGACCCCTGGAATGTCATGGGCGACCACCCAGTCGATCAGTTCACAGGCGAGGTCGGTGTGGTTGGCAAATGCCGTGCCTTCAGCATCGCAGGTCTCGCGCTTGCGGAAGCGCCGAAACTCAAGCGGGTAGTGCTTGCCCGAGCTACAGACGTAGTTGATGATCAGATAATCGTGGGCGATGAGGTGACGCTTGTCGGCGTGGTCCCAGAACCAGCCGACGTCCTCGATCAACTTGCCGTCGTGGTCAATCAGGGTGTTGTCGAGCGGTATCGTACCGTGTGGCGTGTAGCGTGTGCTGCTGTCTCGTTGCAGCAGTTCGAGGCGTCGCTCGTTCAGCCTCGTGACGTCCCATTCGACCTGGGTCAGCCAGCGGTTCAGGCAGGACTGGTCAGTGGTGACGGCAAACTCCCGGTTGATGCCGCTGACATTCTTGCGCTCGGCAACATACAGGCCGGTCAGATATTCGGCGAAGTGGCGCCGTTCTGGCTCGTTGGCGAACAGGTCGCCATACTGCTCCAGCAACTGGTACACCAGGTCTGGGTACTCGACGATGGCTGGCATCCTGCCCTCCTCTTCGCCGTCCTGCCGCGTCCTGATGCCATCATCCTACCACCGCTGGCAAGCCCCGCCCTCGTCCCGTTTTGCAAAAGTCCAGTCAGTTCTTCAGTTCTGGGTTCTTGGTTCTCTACGGGGCTACGGTCGGCGTCGGCGTTGGGCCAGCGGTCTCTCGGAACGGCCTCGGCCTATCGGGGAGCGACGCGCGCAGCACCTGGCCGCCGTTCACCAGGTACACCGCTGGCCGCGCGAGCGAGTCGTCCACCGCCACCGCGCTGAGCCGCTCGAGGTCGAAGGGCGCGTTCGGCCGGGCGCGGATCTGCTGGATGAACTCGCCGGTCACCTTGTCGATCTGGATCACGCGCTCGTTCGTGCCGTCCACCAGGAAGATGAACCCGGTGTCGGGAGAGTCGCCCGAGACGAAGAAGCGCGTCGCGACCTGGAGCGGCGGGTCCACCTCCGGCGGCGGGATCTCGCGCTCGAAGCCGCGCTCGCCGGTAGCCTCGTTGGTCGAGAAGACCAGCACCGCGCCGTTCGGCTGGAGCAGGTAGATCTTGCCGTCCACCGCCAGGTCCACGGCGTTCTCGAACTGCTTGCCGCCGTCGTTCTCGATCCACGGGGCCGGGAACTCGCCGAACTGGCCGCTCAGGTAGCGCAGGATGTTGCTCGGCACGACCCCCCACACGTACAGGTTGCCCTCGTAGTTCGCCACGCGGAACGGCTTCTCGGCCACGCGACCCCACTCCTCGCTGCCGGCCAGGATGCTGAACCGCCAGGAGTTGCCGCTGCGGAAGTAGTAGTTGAACGAGCCGCCCTCCGTGCTCTGCGCCACCGCGACGATGTTGTCGTAGCGCCAGGCGTGCGCGCGGACCTTGCCCACCGGCAGCAGGTCGATCGTGCTGTCGGGCTGCAGGATCGGCTCGGCCCTGCCCCCCTCGCGCGGGGCGCGGAACAGCACGCCGGAGTTGGTGTCCAGCAGGTAGAGCGACGTGAAGCCGACGGTGTTGGTGATGCCGGCCGGCGGCGGCGGCACCACGACGCTGTCGAACAGGCCGCCCGGCACCGGGTGCTCGACGACCAGCTCCAGATCCTCGAAGTAGGTCAGCTTCTGGATGGCGGCCAGCGCGCGCTCGTACTCGCGCTCCAGCTCGTCGTACCTCCGCCGGTTGTCCAGCGTGGCGGTGACGATGCCGGAGGCCTGCAGCTCGGCGAGCGCCTCGCGCGCGAGTGCCAGGCGCTCCCGCGCCGTCGCGTCGTCGGGCGCGTCGCGCACAGCGGCGACGGCCTGCTCGGCCAGCTGCAGCGTGTTATCGGCCTGCCGAATCGCGTTCTCGCGCGCCAGGTTCGTGCCGTACAGGATGAGCACCGCGACGAGCGAGACCAGCAGCAGCAGCAGCAGCCAGGGGAACGGCGGGCGGGGGCGCCGCGACGGGAGGCCCCGCCCGCCGCCCGGGCGCGGGCGCGCG
>QGUX01000086.1 GCA_003242275.1 Pseudomonadota bacterium
GTCCGTGCCCGACGTGGAGGGCCTCAGGCCCACGCCCGACCGCGTGCGCGAGACGCTGTTCAACTGGCTCGCGCCGCACCTCGCCGGCCGGCGCGTGCTCGACCTGTTCGCCGGCAGCGGCGCGCTGGGCTTCGAGGCGCTCTCGCGCGGTGCGGCCAGCGCCACGCTGGTGGAGCAGGACCGGCGCGCGCTCGCCGTGCTGCGCGAGACCGCGCAGCGCTTCGGCCTCGACAACGTCCGCATCGAGCCCGCCGAGGCGCTGGCCTTCCTGGGCGGCCAGCCGGCCGGTGCCTACGACCTCATCTTCCTCGACCCGCCGTTCTCCACCGGGCTGCTCGAGCCGGCATTGCGCCAGATCGGGCGGCGCGGCCTGCTGGCGCCCGGTGGCTTCTGTTATGTGGAACAGCCGGCGGAGGCCGCGCTGCCCCCGCTGCCCGGGGGCTGGGGCGTGCATCGGACGGGGAAGGCCGGTGAGGTCGGGTATCATCTGCTGCATGCCGCGACGAGCGATCTACCCGGGGACGTTTGATCCCATCACCAATGGCCACAAGGACCTCGTGCGGCGTGCCGCCGGCATCTTCGACGAGGTCGTGGTGGCGGTTGCAGCGAACCCGGCCAAGACGCCGATGTTCACCCATGCCGAGCGCATCGACCTGACCGCGCGAGTGCTGGCCGACATCCCCAACGCGCGGGTGGAGGGCTACGACGGCCTGACCGTCGACTTCATGCGCGAGCGCGGCATCCAGGTGGTGGTGCGCGGGCTGCGCGCGGTGTCGGACTTCGAGTTCGAGTTCCAGCTCGCCAACATGCAGCGGCACCTGCTGCCCGGCATCGAGACCGTGTTCCTGACGCCGCAGGAGCAGTTCACCTTCATCTCGTCGACCCTGGTGCGGGAGATCGCGATTTACGGCGGCAGCGTGAGCCAGTTCGTCGATCCCATCGTGGCCGGGGAGCTCCAGCGCAAGAAGCGCGCCTGAGGGCGCCAAGGGAACGATCCGGCGGCAGGATGGCCAAAGCCGTTGAGATGCTGATCCGCAAGCTGATTCCGCTGGCATTGCTGCTGGCGGCAGGGGTGTCGCACGCCGCGATCACCACGCCGCTGCTGGAGGCCGCCTACCGGGGCGACGCGGCCCGCGTGGCCGAACTGCTGCGCGCCGGCGCGGACCCCGACGAGGCCAATGACTTCGGCGCCACGCCGCTGGGCGAGGCCGCGCGGCGAGGCGACACGGAGGTGATCCGCCTGCTGCTGAAGGCCGGCGCCGATCCCGAAAGCGCCAACTCCGAGGGCGAGACCGCGCTGATGCGCGTGGCCCGCACGGGCAATGTCGAGGCGGCGAAGCTGCTGGTCCGGCACGGCGCCAGGGTGGATGCGCGCGAGAAGTGGGGCGAGCAGACCGCGCTGATCTGGGCCGCGGCGCAGGACCATCCGCCGATGATCCGTTTCCTGGTCTCGAAGGGCGCCGACATCAACGCGCGCTCGGCGGTGCGCGACTGGCCGCGCCGCATGACGGCCGAGGAGCGTCCCAAGGACATGAACCGCGGCGGCATGTCGGCGCTGCACTTCGCGGCACGCGAGGGGCACCTTGCGTCGGTGAAGACGCTGGTGGAGCTCGGCGCCGAGATCGACTTCACCGACCCGGACGGCAGCACGCCGCTGATGCTGGCGCTGATGAACGGCCACTGGGACACCGCGAAGTTCCTCATCGAGGCCGGCGCCGACGTGAACCACTGGGACTGGTGGGGCCAGACGCCGCTGTACCTCGCGGTGGACATGAACACGCTGCCGGCCGGCGCGCGCATCGAGCTGCCCGGCATGGACCAGGCCACGGGCCTGGAGATCATCGACCTGCTGATTGCGCGCGGCGCCAACGTCAACGCGCAGCTCAAGCTCAGGCCGCCCTACCGCAACGTGCCGCAGGACCGCCTGGCCGATCCGGCCATCGACTACGGAGCCACGCCGCTGCTGCGGGCCGCCAAGGCCGCCGACATCCCGGCGATGAAGAAGCTGCTCGAGGCCGGCGCCCTGGTCGACCTGCCCAATGCCTACGGCCACACGCCGCTGATCGTGGTGGCCGGCGCCACGCGCGGCCGCTCCACGCCCACGCGCGGCGGCAATTACACCGAGGAGCAGGCCATCGAGGCGGTGAAGGTGCTGCTGGATGCCGGCGCGGACGTGAATGCGCAGGCCTACCTGCCGTCCGCGCCGCGCGAGGGCAAGGTGCGCTGCACCGGCTACGTGATCATCGAGGACTGCTACACCGGCGTGACCGCGATGCACGGCGCGGCGATGCGCGGCTGGCCGAAGCTGGCGAAGGTGCTGGCCGAGGCCGGCGCGCAGCTCGACGTGCCGGACGCGGACGGCAAGACGCCGCTGGACTATGCGATGGGCCGCTACCGGCTGGGCTTCCTCGAGGAGGCGCCGGCGCCGAGGCCCGAGATGGCCGCCGTGCTGCGCGAGCTCGGCGCGGGCAAGGAGCATGCGGACGCGCCGCCGCTGCCGCCGGGCGACCGGCCCATCGTCATTGCCGAAGTGCCCGCGCTGCCTTACTGAGCAGGCGTTTCGTTCCGGACCTGGGCTTCGCCGCGGTCCGCCTGCCCTTGCCGGCCGCCTTCTTCCTCGGGGCTGCCGGCTTCGCCGGCGACACGGCCGCGGGCAGCACGATCTGGATGCGGGGCGGCCGCCCGGCCCGCGGCGGCAGCCGTCCCTCTCGGTGCAGTTCCACCGCGCGCCACATGTACCACGCGCCGGCCGAACGGTAGGGCTTCCAGCGCTCGGCGTAGGCGAGCAGCGCCTTGGGTTTCGGCAGGCCCTTCAGCCCATAGGCGAGGCGGAACCCGTTGCGCACGCCGAAGTCGTCCGCCGGCATCACGTCGGGACGGCCGAAGTGGAACATCAGCAGCATCTGCGCCGTCCAGCGGCCGATGCCGCGCACGGCCGTGCAGCGTTCGATGATGGCCTCGTCGTCCATGGCACCCAGCGTGGCGTCATCGGGCAGGCGGCCGTCCAGCGCATGCGCGGCGAGGTCCTTCAGCGCCGCGATCTTGGCGAACGAGAAGCCGGCGGCGCGCAGGGTTTCCGGCGGCAGGGCCATCAGCCTGGCCGGGTCCGGGAAGGTGCCGCCGCCCGACTCGATGAGGCGGTTGATGATCTTCCCTGCCACCACGCCGGAGAGCTGCTGGCTGGCGATGGAGCGGGCGAGGATCTCGAACACCGTTCCATCGTCCCGCAGCCCGACGGGGTAATGATCCGCCAGCGGGACAATCGAGGCCACTACCGGGTCAACCGTTGCGAAATGGGCCGCAAAGACCTTCTTCATGGCGGCCTCAGCGCTGGCAGCTGGGGCACCAGTAGGTGGCCCGCTGGCCCATCACCCGGTGCCTGATGGGGGTGCCGCAGGTGAGGCAGGGCTCGCCGGCGCGGCCGTACACGAACAGCTTCTGCGCGAAGTAGCCGGGCGAGCCGTCGGCGCCCATGAAATCGCGCAGGGAGGTGCCGCCGGCCGCGATGGCATCGAGCAGCACCGCCTTGATCGCCTGCGCCAGTGCCGCGCACCCGGCGCGCGTCAGCGAGCGCGCGGCGCGTCCCGGGCGGATGCCGGCGCGGAACAGCGCCTCGCTGGCGTAGATGTTGCCCACGCCCACCACCAGCTGGGCGTTCATGATGGCCAGCTTCACTGCCACGCGCCGGCCGCGCAGCACGCGGTGCAGGTACGCCCCGTCGAAGGCGTCCTCCAGCGGTTCCGGCCCCAGGCGGCGCAGCAGCACGTGTTCCGCGGGATTTCCCGGCCAGTGGTGCAGGCTGCCGAAGCGCCGGGGATCGTTGAAGCGCAGCAGCCAGCCCGAGTCCATCTCGAGGTCGAAGTGATCGTGCGGCTCGCGCGCGGTGCGCACCGGCAGCACGCGCAGCGAGCCGGACATGCCCAGGTGCAGCAGCAGGTGGCCGCGTTCCAGTCCCAGCAGCAGGTATTTCGCGCGTCGCGACACGCCGAGGATGCGCTGTCCGCGCGCCCAGCCGGCCAGTTTCGGGTCCACCGGCCAGCGCAGCCGCGGCTCATGCACGGCCAGGCGCGTGATCAGGCGGCCGGTGACATGCGGCTCGATGCCGCGGCGGGTGGTTTCGACTTCGGGCAGCTCGGGCATGGGCAGGGCAAGCATGCCACGGGCGAGCGGCCCCGTTCCCCCTGTCGCCAAATGCGAAGAACCCGCCAGGGGCGGGTTCTTCGCGGACTAAGCAAGTGCCTGGAGCAGGCCGCTTCGCTTACTTGATCTTCGCTTCCTTGTACAGGACGTGCTTGCGCACGACCGGGTCGTACTTCTTCGTCTCCATCTTCTCGGGATGGAGGCGCTTGTTCTTCATCGCCACATAGAAGTGGCCGGTGTTGGCGGTGGACAGGAGTTTGATCTTCTCACGCATGGCTCAAGCTCCTTGGGACTCAGACAGCCTTGCCGGCAGCGCGCAGCTTGGCGACCACGGCCTCGATGCCGTTCTTCTCGATGGTGCGCAGTCCACGGCTGGAAACACGCAGCCGGATCCAGCGCTTCTCGTCTTCGAGCCAGAAACGCTGTTCATGCAGGTTGGGCAGGAAACGGCGCTTCTTCTTGTTGTTGGCATGCGAGACGGTGTTGCCGACCGTCGGACGCTTGCCGGTCACTTCGCAGACGCGGGACATGGCGTGATCCTTCGAAAAAACCAGTTGGCGGCGGCTGCCGGGCGGACCCGGAGCGCCAAAAGGGCGTGCTTTATACCAGCCGGGGACAGAGGGGGGCAAGGCCGGGGGCAGGGTCGCCCGCGCGGGTTGCGGTTATTGCGTTGCATCATTAAGTTTCGATAAACGAATATGCATCGGAAGGGGCGGCAACCGCGTCAGATGGGACAACGAACCCCTTGAGGAGCTTCCGATGAAGCGGATCGCCACCGTCCTCTGCCTCGCCTTCACCCTGGTCCTCGTGCCGGCCATGTTGCCCGTGGACGCGGTTGCGCAGGAGCTTGCCCCGACCGGGCCGGGGCAGGACATGCAGCACACCGTCCTGCCGCCACCCGCCGCCTTCCCCATGCCGATGCTGTTCCTGCTCGGGGTGCTGGTGAGCGTGCTCACCTACCTGCACTTGCGCGGCAAGCGCCGCAACGAGCTGCTGGCGCGCTTCATCGAGCGCTCGCAGGAAATACCGCCCGAGCTGCTGCCGCGCCAGCCCTCCCGCCATGGCGCCCGGCGCGCCGGCACATTGCTGGTCGCCTTCGCGGCCGGACTGGGCCTGCTGGTCTTCCTCATGACCGGCGAGGGCCGCCCGGCGCTGGCGTGGTCGCTGCTGCCGCTGTTCCTCGGCATTGCCAGCTTCGTCAACGCGGCCTTCTTCTATCCGGATTCGCGACGCTGAGACACGCGGGGGAGCGCGCAGCCATGAAGCGGGACAGCGACGCGGCGCTGTTGGCCCGCGTCGTCGCCGAAGACGATCGCGCGGCGTTCGAGCTGCTGGTGCGCCGGCACCAGTCGCCGCTGCGCGCCTTCCTGCGCCGCCTGCTGCGCAATGACGACGCGCGCGCCGACGACCTGGCACAGGAGACCTTCATCAAGCTGTACCGCGCCATCGGCAGCTTCCGCGGGCAGGCGAAGTTCACCACGTGGCTGTACCGCATCGCCTGCAACACCTACCTCGACTACCGCCGCAGCCTCGGCGACGCGGAGGTCACTTCGGTCGAGGACCTGGATGCCGACACGCTTGCCGGCGGGGCGGCCGACGCCGGCGCCCTCGCGGCCGCGTAACTGGATGCCGACCGCGCGCTCTCGCTGCTGTCACCGCGCCAGCGCGCGGTGTTCGACCTGTTCTATGGAAAGGGGATGACGCACGAGGAAATCGCCGGCGCGCTCGAACTGCCGGTGGGCACGGTGAAGTCGGACATCACGCGCGGCCTGGCGCGGCTGCGCCGGTCGATGGTTCCCCAGGAGATTCCGCAATGAACGACATCGAACGGCAACTGGCGAAGATGCTGCGCGACCCCGGCATCGCCGATGAAGGCTTCACCGAGGCGGTGATGGGGGCGTTGCCTCGCCGGCGCATGGCGCGCAGTACCGCGCGGCGGCTGAGCCTTGGCGCGGCCGCGGTGTCCGGCGGCCTGCTGGGCGCGCTGCTCGGCCCGCCCCTCGAGGATGTGATCGCCGCGGTGGCGGTGCGCGGCGTTGATCCGTCGATCCTGGCGCTGGTGCTGGCCGGCCTGCTGGCCGCGCCCTTCGTGCTGGTCCTCCACGGCGAGCGTTGAGGGGATTTCAGTACGGGCAGCGCGATCAGAGCACTCCCCGCTCCGCGAGCGACACGCAGCGGCTGTCGCCGACGATCAGGTGATCGAGCACGCGGATGTCCACCAGCCCCAGCGCATCCTTCAGCCGCAGCGTGATCAGCTCGTCGGCCTGGCTGGGCTCGGCGATGCCGGAGGGGTGGTTGTGCGCCAGGATCACCGCCGCGGCATTGCGCGCCAGCGCCTGCCGCACCACCTCGCGCGGGTGCACGCTGGCGCCGTCGATGGTGCCGCGGAACAGTTCGTCGCAGGCGATCAGCCGGTGGCGGTTGTCGAGGAACAGCGCGCAGAACACCTCGTAGGGCAGGTCGCGCAGCTTGGCCACCAGGAACACGCGCGTGGCCGCGGGGGAATCGAGCACCGGCTGCTGCGCGGCTTCCTGCTGGTAGTGGCGGCGGGAGATCTCGAGCGCGGCCTGCAGCAGTCCATAGCGGCGCGCGCCCAGCCCCGGGGTGGCGTTGCAGCGCTGGCGGTCCGCGGTGAGCAGCCCGCGCAGCGAGCCGAACTCCCGCAGCAGCGCATGGCCAACGTCCACCGCGCTGCGTCCCCTGCAGCCGCTGCCGAACAGCACCGCCAGCAGTTCGGCGTCGGTGAGCTGTGACGGCCCATGGGCCAGCAGCTTCTCGCGGGGTCGTTGCTGCGCGGGCCAGTCGCGGATCGACATCGTGTGCACCTCCTTGTTGCCCCGCAGTGTGCTGGCGGCGGCACGACGCCGGGGCGCGCAAATCTCGGCAACTGCGCCGGATTGCGGTCGTCATTGCCCGCTGGAATGTTGCAACGCATCAAGCGACAATGAGGGGGCGGTGACCGCGGTCGCAGGCCGCGCGCTTTGCGCCATCCACGCTGGATAAGCAAATTCCACCTTCCGCATGGATAACCTCGGCCCCAGTCCCCACACTTTCCAGATGGAAACAAGAGGCGGCAAACGCATCCTGCTCGGCGTCACCGGCGGCATCGCGGCCTACAAGAGCCCGGATGTCGTGCGGCGGCTGATCGAGCGCGGGGCGGAAGTGCAGGTGGTGATGACCGCCGGCGCGCGCGAGTTCGTGCAGCCGCTGACCTTCCAGGCGGTCTCGGGGCGCGAGGTGCGCAGCGACCTGTGGGACGAGAACGCCGAGCGCGCCATGAGCCACATCGAGCTGGCGCGCTGGGCCGACCTGGTGCTGATCGCGCCGGCCACCGCCGACTTCATCGCGCAGCTCGCGCACGGCATGGCCGACAACCTGCTGAACACCGTGTGCCTGGCCACGCGCGCGCCGCTGGCCGTGGCGCCGGCCATGAACCACGTGATGTGGGCCAATCCCGCCACCCAGGCCAACGTGGCCACGCTGCGCGCGCGCGGCGTGCACGTGTTCGGCCCGGACTCGGGCAGCCAGGCCTGCGGCGAGGTGGGCGAGGGCCGCATGATGGAGCCGGCCGAGATCGCCGCGCATGCCTTCGCGGTGCTGCCCACCGAGGGGCCGCTGAAGGGGCGCAAGGTGCTGATCACCGCCGGTCCCACGCGCGAGCGCATCGACCCGGTGCGCTTCATCAGCAACCGTTCCTCCGGGAAGATGGGCTACGCCGTGGCGCAGGCCGCCCGCGAGCGCGGCGCCGAGGTGGTGCTGGTGAGCGGCCCGGTGAACCTGCCGCCGCCGGTGGGCATCCGCCGCGTGTGCGTGGAGAGCGCGCAGCAGATGCATGACGCGGTGATGGCCGAGATGTCCGGCGTGGACATCTTCATCGGCACCGCCGCGGTGGCCGACTACCGGCCGGCCGAGCCCCGGGACATCAAGATCAAGAAGACCACCGACCACCTCGAGCTGCGCATGGAGCGCACCATCGACATCCTGGCTGCAGTCGCCGCACATCCGGAACGCCCGTTCACGGTGGGCTTCGCCGCCGAGACCAACGACGTAGAGCAGCATGCGCTGGCCAAGCTCGAGCGCAAGAAGCTCGACCTGATCGCCGCCAACGAGGTGGGCGATGCCAAGTGCTTCGAGCAGGACGACAACGCCATCACGGTGCTGTGGCCGGGCGGCGGGCGGCTCGAGCTGGGCTCGGGCGCCAAGACCGAGCTGGCGCGCAGGCTGGTCGACGTGATTGCCGCGCGTTACCTGCAGCATGTCGGCGCGAAGCCGGCCGCGGTGGCTTCGGGTTGAAGCCCGCCGGCCTGTCCTGATCCTGGAGAATGCGTGATGCGGCTGTGCCGCGTCGCGCGATTCGGGTATATCTCGCGGCGGAGCCGGCCCGGCATTGCCGGCTGCATGCGGAAGAAGGGCGATGCGCCATCGATGGATCCCCGTCCTGATCGCCGGTGTCGCGCTGGCCACGCCCGCGTTCGCGCTGCAGTCCGGCGAACCTGCCGAACTCGACACCGTGCTGGTCGTGGGCGAGCAGCCGGGGCCGGGGCTGTGGAAGGTCTCCAAGGAGGGCCACGTGCTGTGGATCCTCGCCGCGCACCGTCCGCTGCCGCAGGACCTGCACTGGCGGACCACCGAGATCGAGGCGCGCATCGCCGCATCGCAGGAAGTGCTCTACCGCGGCAACGTGGGCATCGGCGCCAACATCGGCCTGCTGCGCGGGCTGACGCTGGTGCCTGCGGCCCTGCGGGCCGCGAAGCTGCCCGAGGGAAGGACGCTGGAGGACGTGCTGCCCGCCGACACCTGGGCCACGTGGCGCGTGCTGCGCGAGAGATACCTCCCGAAGGACAAGGACGTGGAAAGGCTGCGTCCGGCGATCGCGCTCGAGCGCCTGCGGAGCGCCGCACTCCGCCGCAACGGGCTGGCCGGCGGCCCTGACGTGTTCGAGGTGGTCGGCCGCCTGCGCAAGAAGCACAAGGTGAAGCGCCATGCCCTGCCGGAGGCCCGGCGCACGCTCCGGGTCGGGAATCCGCGCGGGCTGCTGAAGGATGCCGCGCGCCTGGAAGTGCCCGAGCTCGCCTGCGTCGTGCGCGCGCTCGGCACGCTGGAGGAGGACGTGCTGCGCGAGCGGCGGCGCGCCGAGGCCTGGGCGCGCGGCGACATCGACACCCTGCGCCGCCTGCATCGCGACCTGGATGCGGAGCGGGCGCTGCAGGAGAACTGCGGCGGCCAGCTGCTGCAGGCACTGGCGGCGGGCGAGGGGCCGGAAGCGGCGCGCGCGAAGCAGTTGCTGGACGACGCCCTGTGGCATGCGCGCTGGGCCAGCGTGCAGGCGGAGAACGAGTGGCTCGACGCCGCGCGCGCCGCGCTGGAGAAGAACGCATCCACCTTCGCGGTGCTGCCGCTGGACGACGTGCTCAGGGCCGACGGCCCGCTGTCCCGCCTGCGCGCCGAGGGCTACGAGGTCGAGGAGCCGCGCTGACCGCGCCGCCGCTTTGGTAGTACGCTCTGCGTCATCACAACGCGGAGGCAGCTCATGGCATTCCTCGTCCGGCTCCTGGTCAATGCGCTGGGCCTGTGGCTCGCGGCGACCATCGTTCCCGGCATCCACATCGACGGCACCGGCACATTGATCCTCGCGGCGCTGGTGATGGGCATCGTCAATGCGCTGGTGAAGCCGCTGGCCGTGGTGCTGACGCTGCCCATCACCATCGTGACGCTGGGCATCTTCCTGCTGGTGGTGAACGCGGCCATGTTCGCGCTGGTGGCGTGGATCCTGCCGGGATTCTCGGTGAGCGGATTCTGGGCGGCGCTGTTCGGCTGGCTGATCGTCTCGGTCGTCAGCTGCGTGGCTTCCTCGTTCAGGGATCGGACGTGAACGACCCCGCGGCGGCTTGCGCTTCATCCGTCAACTTCCACAGGGAGAGCGTTTCATTGCAGCAGTTGAAGGTCCGCATCCTCGATGCGCGCATCGGCACGACATGGCCGCTGCCCACCTATGCCACGGCCGGGTCCGCCGGCCTGGACCTGCGCGCGGTGCTGGACGCGCCGTTGGTCCTGCAGCCCGGCGCGGCCGAGCTGATCCCCACCGGCCTGGCCATCCATATCGAGGACCCGGGCTACGCGGCCCTGATCCTGCCGCGCTCGGGGCTGGGCCACAGGCACGGCATCGTGCTCGGCAACCTCGTCGGCCTGATCGATTCGGACTACCAGGGCCAGCTCATGGTGTCGTGCTGGAACCGTGGCCATGCGGCCTTCACCATCGAGCCGGGCGAACGCATCGCGCAGATGGTCGTCGTGCCGGTGGCACAGGTCGAGCTGCAGGTGGTGGAGGATTTCGCCGCCAGCGCCCGCGGCTCGGGTGGCTTTGGTCATTCGGGGAGAAGCTGATGGAAATCCTGATCACCGGCCCGCAATGCCGCGCGGCGCGCGCGCTGGTCCAGCTGGATGCCGGGCAGGTGGCGCGCAGGGCCGGCCTGGATGCGCAGGTGATCCTGGATTTCGAGGTCGGCCGCGCGGACCCGGGCGTGGCGGCAAAGCGCAAGCTGCGCGAGGCGCTGGAGGAGGCCGGCGCGGTGTTCATCCCCGAGAACGGCGGCGGCCTGGGCGTGCGCCTGAAGTACTCGCAGCGCGACGTGCGCGGCGTGAACAAGTGGGAGTCCGAGGGCGGGACCGTCGGCGAGGACGACGTCTAGGCGATCCCGGCCGCCGCCTCCCGATGCCGGTCAGGTCCGGCGGCCGCTCAGTGTTCCGCCACGGTCCGGCCGATCCACTCGCCGATCTTCTGCAGCGCCACCGGCGCCATCGTTTCCTCGATGGCACCGTATTCGTCGACGTGCCCGGTGCGCGCGGTCTGCATCAGGTGGTTCAGCTCCGGGAAGAACGCGATCTCCGAGCGCGCATTGCCGGCGAGGGCGACGCGCAGCGCGGGCTCGTTCGGCGTGGCGGGCACCTGCACGTCCCGGCCGCCGTTGACCACCAGCACCGGCGTCCTCACCGCGCGCAGCAGCGGCCCCGGATCGAGCGTGAGGAAGTGGCGGTACCACGGCGAGGTCATCTGGCGCAGCGTGGCCTCGTCGGCGGCGGGCGCGCCGGCTTCGGCAATGGCCCGGCGCAGCACCTCGCGTGCCGCGGCGGCATCCGCCGGCGCATCCAGCAGCGCCTGGATGATGTGCCGCTGCGCGGCGGCCGCGGCATCGGCCGCCGCCTGCGACCGGCCCGTCGCCCGCACCAGCGCGCGCACCTGTTCGACGACCAGTTCCGATCCGCGGATGGCCGGCGCGGCCACGAGCACGGCAAAGGCGACGCCCTCGTCGCGGCCGGCGAGATCCGCCGCGACCAGCGCGCCTTCGCTGTGGCCGAGCACGCCCACGCGCCGGGCGTCGATGGCCGCGTGCCTCCGCAGCCACGCGATGCCCGCCGCCGCATCCGAGGTGAAGTCGTCGGTGTCCTCCTCGCCGCTGGCGCCGGTCGAGGCGCCGACGCCGCGGTCATCCACGCGCAGCACGGCGATGCCCTGGCGCGTCAGGCGGTCCGCCAGCACGAGGAAGGGCTTGTGGCCGAAGATGGTCTCGTCGCGATCCTGCGGGCCTGATCCGCTGACCAGCAGCACTGCGGGGAAGGGCCTTCGCCCGGCGGCAGCGTCAGCGTGCCGGCCAGCCGCACCCCTGGGGCCTGCGGATTGGCGAAGCT
>QGUX01000326.1 GCA_003242275.1 Pseudomonadota bacterium
CTGGCCAACGGCATCCAGGCCACGAAGGAGGGCAAGGCGGTGCTGCTCGAGTTCATCACCACGCAGGACAAGGTGTATTCGCGGCCGCTGCGCGGCGGCTACACCGGCGGCTCGGAGCGCCCGCAGCAGTCGCAGGGCTGACCTCGCCGGGAGCATCCTCCCGGCCCCGCCCGCCGCAAGGTCCCCGGACCCCCAAAAAAGGGTTTGTATCCGGGGGCCGAAACGGGTATTTATGCGCGGCTTTTCCGCTCGTATCCCCTTGAATACATGCCGGAGGCAGGCAATTGCCTGCGCCGGTGAGGCGGCGCGGCACCGTTGAGTCTGACGTCCAGGTAAGTTGCCCCATGAATGTTGCCCAAGTCACTGCAGAAATCCTCAAGCGCGAAGGCGTGGAGGTGCTGCTCACCTATCCGCTCAATCCCCTCACCGAATCGGCCGCGGCGGCCGACATCCGTCCCATCGTGGTGCGCCAGGAGCGCGTCGGCGTGCACATGGCCGACTGCCTCTCGCGCATGAGCTCGGGCGACAAGGTCGGCGTGTTCTGCTGCCAGATGGGCCCCGGCATCGAGAATGCCTTCGGCGCCATCGCGCAGGCGTACTCGGAGGCCGTGCCGCTGGTGGTGATCCCGGGCGGCTATCCGCGCCACAACATCTTCGTCAAGCCGAACTTCAACTGCTCGCTGAACTTCCAGCATGTCACCAAGCACGTGGAGACGATCACCACGCCCGAGCAGATCGTGCCGGCGCTGCGCCGCGCCTTCGCGTTTGCGCGCAACGGCCGCCCCGGGCCGGTGATGCTGGAGATCCCCGCCGACGTGTGGAACCTGGAGGTGCCCGGCACCATCGAGTACAAGCCCACGCGCCGCGCGAGGAGCGCGCCGGATCCGCAGGCCGTGGACGCGGCCGCCGCGGCGCTGATCAACGCCAGGATGCCGCTGATCTACGCCGGCCAGGGCGTGCACTACGCCCGGGCCTGGGATGAACTGAAGGCCGTGGCCGAGCTGCTCGAGGCGCCGGTGACCACCAGCCTGGAGGGCAAGAGTTCCTTCCCCGAGACGCACCCGCTGGCGCTGGGCTCGGGCGGCGTGGCCATGCCGCGCTCGGTGGCGTACTGGGTGGAGGAGTCGGACGTGGTGTTCGGCGTGGGCGCGAGCTTCTCGGCGACCAGCTTCGGCATCAAGTTCCCGACCAGGAACAAGAGCTTCATCCACAACACCACCGAGCCGCTGGACATCGACAAGAACATCCCGGCCGACCATGCGCTGGTGGGTGACTCGAAGCTGGCGCTGGCCATGCTGTACGAGGCGCTGAAGGAGCGGCTGAAGAAGCCGCGGGGCCTGGCCGCGAAGGTCGCCGAGCGCATCAAGGAGGTCAACGACCCCTGGTGGAAGCAGTGGATGCCCAAGCTCACCAGCGACGAGAAGCCGCTGTCGCCCTACCGCGTGATCTGGGAGATGATGCACATCTGCGACGTGGCCAACACCATCGTCACCCATGACGCCGGCAGCCCGCGCGACGAGCTCTCGCCGTTCTGGCGGCCGGTCACGCCGCTGTCGTACATCGGCTGGGGCAAGTCCACGCACCTGGGCTATGGCCTGGCGCTCGCCATGGGCGCCAAGCTCGCCCATCCGGAGCGCCTGTGCGTGAACTTCTGGGGCGATGCGGCCATCGGCATGACCGGCATGGACTTCGAGACGGCGGTGCGCACCGACATCCCGATCCTGTCCATCCTGTTCAACAACTTCTCGATGGCGATGGAATTCCCGGTGATGCAGGTGTCGAAGGAGAAGTTCAAGTCCACCGACATCTCGGGCAACTACGCCGACTTCGCCCGGGCGCTGGGCGGCTATGGCGAGCGCGTCACCGAGCCGGGCGAGATTGCCGCGGCGCTCCGGCGCGGCATCGAGGCGACCAGGCAGGGCAGGCCGGCGCTGCTGGAGTTCATCACCACGCAGGAGAAGCTGTACTCCACCTTCCAGGGCGGGTACCACGGCGGCGCCTGAGGGCGCGGCGGGCGAAGGTCCCGCATTGTGACGAGGAGACGGGCCGCGGCCGCAAGGCCGGGGCCCGTTTAGATTGGGCAACCACGAACCGGTCCCGCATCGTTCAGGTTGGCTTCAGGCAGTCGCGCGTATACAGCTCACCAGGACATCGCCGCTGCGCGATGTCCGATTCGACTGGAGCTGACAACCCATGCGATACCTGACCCCCTCCCTTGCAGCGGCGGCAGCGGTGCTGGCCGGATGCGCCAGCACCGCCGGTCCCCCGGGGCCTTCGCCCCAGGAGCAGATCTACGTGAGCCATGCCGGCGAGCCGGTGCAGAGCTTCCGCCTGTCCGGGCCGGTGAACGGCTGGTCGCCCGTGTCCGATGACAAGCTCGTCGTGCGCACCGGCGTGCATGAGGCCTGGCTGCTGTCCGTGGATCCTGCCTGCGTGAACCTCGAGTCGGCATTCGGCATCGGCCTGACCACCTCGATGGGTGGCAGCTGGGTGCAGAGCGGCTTCGACTTCGTGCGCTTCGACGACGGCGCGCACGGCCAGCGCTGCCGCATCACCGACATCCGGCCGCTGGACGAGAAGGCCGCGCGCGAGGAACTGAAGGCGGCGGGCCTCAGGGGCTGAACCGGACTCCCTCACTTGACGGGACCTTGTGTCCCGTCCTTTTTGGGAGTAAATTAATTAACTCGTTAATTAATTACCATGGGCACCCGACCTCCTGGAATCCGCACCCCTTCCCGCGCCGCCGGCGGTTCCCGCCCGCCCGCCCCCCGGCGGGCCGGGCAGGGAGGCAAGGCCGCCCCGGCGGGCCGCGCGCGCGGGCGGCCGCCGCGCAGCGCCCCGGACCAGGAGCAGCGGCTGATCGATGCCGCGCTGGCCTGCTA
>QGUX01000327.1 GCA_003242275.1 Pseudomonadota bacterium
AATGGGCCGTTAGCTCAGTTGGTAGAGCAGTTGACTCTTAATCAATTGGTCGTAGGTTCGAATCCTACACGGCCCACCACCTTCCGCTTCGAGGCGAAAGTGGCGGAACTGGTAGACGCACTGGATTTAGGTTCCAGCGGGGCAACCCGTGAGAGTTCGAGTCTCTCCTTTCGCACCACCCACCAATTACAAGACCATCGGATCGATCGGGTAAGCCATGCAGTTCACCGTCCAGACCACCCAGGGCCTCGAGCGGCGTATCGAGATTGAGGTGCCCCACACGCGCGTTGCCGGCGAAGTGGAGCGCCGCCTGCGTGACCTCTCGCGCACCGCGAACATCCGCGGCTTCCGCAAGGGCAAGGTGCCCATCACCGTCATCCGCCAGCAGTTCGGCGCCCAGGTGCATGGCGACGCCGTCACGGAGCTGATCCGCCAGACCTACAGCGACGTGGTCACCAAGGAGAAGCTGCGCCCGGCCGGCGGCCCGCGGGTGGAGCCCATCCAGGTCGACCCGGGCAAGGACCTGAAGTTCGCCGCGGTCATCGAGGTGATGCCCGACGTCGAGGTCAAGCCGGTCGAGTCGCTCGAGATCGAGCGCCCGGTGTTCGAGATCACCGAGGAAGACGTCGACGCCATGCTCGAGAGCATGCGTCGCCAGCGCATCTCCTACCAGCCGGTGGAGCGCGCCGCGCAGAAGGGCGACCGCGTGCTGGTGGACTTCACCGGTCGCATCGACGGCAAGGAATTCGAAGGCGGCAGCGGCAAGGGCATGGCCGTGGTGCTCGGCTCGGGCCGCACGCTGGCCGATTTCGAGAACGCCCTGGTCGGCATGACCAAGGGCGCGAACAAGACCGCCCCGGTCAGCTTCCCCGACGACTACGGCGTCAAGGAACTGGCCGGCAAGCAGGCCGAGTTCGACCTGGCGGTGACCGCGGTCGAGGAGCCGGTGCTGCCGGAGCTGAACGATGATTTCGCCCGCGGCTACGGCCTGGGCGATGCGGGCCTGGCCGGCCTGCGCAAGGAAGTGCGCAACAGCATGGAGCGCGAGGCCGCCGAGGCCGTGCGCAACCGCCTGCGCAACCAGGTGTTCGAGGCGCTGGCGCGCGAGAACGACGTGCAGCTGCCGCGCACCCTGGTGGACGAGCAGATCCAGCAGCTGCAGATCGAGATGATGCAGCGCATGGGCCGGCAGGACCAGCTCCCGCCCCGCGAGCCCTTCGTCGAGCCGGCCGAGCGGCGCGTGAAGCTGGGCCTCTTGATCGGCGAGCTGATCCGCCGCGAGAACATCCAGGTCGACCGCGGCCGGGTGCTGGCCCGCCTCGAGGAGGTGGTGTCCGCCTACCCGAACCCGGCCGAGGCGCGCCGCGCCTGGCTGCAGGACCCCGCCGCCATGCGGCAGGTCGAGACGGCCGTCATGGAGGACCTGGCCGTGGAGTGGGTCCTGGCCCGCGCAAAGGTGACGGAGCGCAAGATCGGGTTCGGCGAGCTGACCGGGTTCCGCAAGCCGGAGTAAGATAGGGCACATGAACGAGCGTGCCCTGAACCTGGTCCCCATGGTGGTCGAGCAGACCTCCAGGGGTGAGCGTGCCTACGACATCTACTCCCGCCTGCTGAAGGACCGGGTGGTGTTCTGCGTGGGCCCCGTCGAGGACTACATGGCCAACGTCATCGTGGCCCAGCTGCTGTTCCTCGAGTCCGAGAACCCGGACAAGGACATCGCGCTCTACATCAATTCCCCCGGCGGCCACGTGACCGCCGGGCTGGCAATCTACGACACCATGCAGTTCATCAAGCCGGATGTCTCCACCATCTGCGTGGGGCAGGCCGCGAGCATGGCGGCCGTGCTGCTGGCCGGCGGCGCCAAGGGCAAGCGCTACGCGCTGCCCGACTCGCGCATCATGATCCACCAGCCGCTGGGTGGCATGCAGGGCCAGGCCGCGGACATGGAAATCCACGCGCGCGAGATCCTCTACGTGCGCGACCGGTTGAACCAGATCCTGGCCAAGCACACCGGCCAGTCGGTGGACAAGATCAAGCACGACACCGACCGCGACAACTTCATGCGGCCGGAAGAGGCCGTCAATTACGGCCTGATCGACAGGATGCTGACCAGCCGGGCGGAGCTGGCCTCCGGCCAGGGCAAGTAAGCCCTTCCCTTAAAAGCGGGAAATTCCTTTCATAACAACGACTTGCCTGTGCGGGGCGTCTTTGCGTGCCCCGGCAGGCTCATGCTATAAGGGTATCGGGCCCGCACAAGCGGGTCATACCTGGGCAGCGAGGTATCCCAAGGCGATGAGCGACGAGAACCGCGGACGTACCGGCGACGACGGCAAGCTGCTCTACTGCTCCTTCTGCGGCAAGAGCCAGCACGAGGTCCGCAAGCTGATCGCGGGCCCGTCGGTGTTCGTGTGCGACGAATGCGTCGAGCTCTGCAACGACATCATCCGCGAGGAGCTCGAGGACAAGGCCGACCGCGCACGCGAGAAGCTGCCCAAGCCGGCCGAGATCAAGGCCGTGCTCGATGAATACGTGATCGGCCAGGAGCGGGCGAAGAAGACGCTCGCGGTGGCCGTCTACAACCACTACAAGCGGTTGCAGACCCGCGGCACCAAGGGCCGCGACGACGTCGAGATCGCCAAGAGCAACATCCTGCTGATCGGCCCGACCGGCTCGGGCAAGACGCTGCTGGCCGAGACGCTGGCGCGCCTGCTCAATGTGCCGTTCACCATCGCCGACGCCACCACGCTGACCGAAGCCGGCTACGTGGGCGAGGATGTCGAGAACATCATCCAGAAGCTGCTGCAGAAGTGCGACTACGACGTCGAGAAGGCGCAGACCGGCATCGTCTACATCGACGAGATCGACAAGATCAGCCGCAAGT
>QGUX01000328.1 GCA_003242275.1 Pseudomonadota bacterium
AAAAACGGTATACGCGTTTTTATTCGGTCTTGTGGGCTCTGAGATTTGTATAAAAGACCGGCGCTGCACTATGTCTACGACACGCCCCATGACCGCATCGTCTGGGACGTGGGCCACCAGGCCTATCCCCACAAGGTGCTCACCGGCCGCCGCGACCGGCTCTCCACGATCAAGCAGCGCGGCGGGCTGGCGCCCTTCCCGAACCGCAGTGAGAGCGAGTACGACACCTTTGGCACCGGCCACTCCAGCACCTCGGTGAGCGCCGCGCTGGGCATGGCCATCGCCGCCGCCGCCAGGGGCGAGGACCGGCGTGCGGTGGCGGTGATCGGCGATGGCGCGATGAGCGGCGGCATGGCCTTCGAGGCGCTCAACCATGCCGGCGCCCTGCCCGCCGACCTGCTGGTGATCCTGAACGACAACGAGATGTCGATCTCCGAGGGCGTGGGGGCGCTGTCGCGCTACTTCGGCCGCGTGCTGGCCGGGCGCTTCTACTCCTCGCTGCGCGAGGGCGGCAAGAAGGTCCTGAAGCCCATGCCGACCATCCGCGAGCTGGCGCGGCGCTACGAGGAGCACATGAAGGGCATGGTGCTGCCCGGCACCATGTTCGAGGAGATGGGCTTCAACTACATCGGTCCCATCGACGGACACGACATCAAGGCGCTGGTGTCGGCGCTGAAGAACATCCGCAAGCTCAAGGGCCCGCAGTTCCTGCACGTGGTGACGAAGAAGGGCAAGGGCTATGCACCCGCGGAGGCCGATCCCATCCTCTGGCACGGACCCGGTCCCTTCGATCCGGTCACCGGGACCATTTACAAGGAGAAGGCCGGGCCGCCCTCCTACTCGCGCATCTTCGGCGACTGGCTGTGCGACATGGCCGAGGCCGATCCGCGCATCATCGGCATCACGCCGGCCATGCGCGAGGGCTCGGGACTGGTGGAGTTCTCGAAGCGCTTCCCCGACCGTTACTTCGACGTGGCCATCGCCGAGCAGCACGCGGTGACGCTGGCGGCCGGCCTCGCCACCGAGGGCATGAAGCCGGTGGTGGCCATCTACTCCACCTTCCTGCAGCGCGGCTACGACCAGCTGATCCACGACGTGGCGCTGCAGAACCTGCCGGTGGTGTTCGCGCTGGACCGCGCCGGCCTGGTCGGCGGCGACGGTGCCACGCACCAGGGCAGCTTCGACATCAGCTTCCTGCGCTGCATTCCCAACATGGTGGTGATGACGCCCTCGGACGAGAACGAGTGCCGGCAGATGCTGTACACCGCCAGCCAGCTCGGTGGCCCGGCGGCGGTGCGCTACCCGCGCGGCGCCGGCACGGGCGTGAAGGTGTCGAAGGAGATGACCGCGCTGCCGCTGGGCCGTTCGGTGACGCGCCGCGAAGGCAGGAGCGGGCTTGCCATCCTGAACTTCGGGCCGCTGTTGCCCGCGGCGCTGGCCGTGGCCGAGGAACTGGACGCCACGGTGCTTGACATGCGCTTCGTGAAACCACTGGACCGCGATGCCGTGCTGCGCACGGCCGAGCGCTGCCGCGCGCTGGTCACGGTGGAGGAGAACGCGGTGGCCGGCGGAGCCGGGTCCGCGGTGGCCGAGCTGCTCGCCGAAGCCCAGCTGCCGGTGCCGCTGCTGATGATCGGCATTCCCGACCGCTTCATCGAGCACGGCACGCGCGAGGACTGCCTGGAGATGGCGGGACTGGACGCCAACGGCATCCGCCAGCGCGTCGTGCGGTGGTGGAGCGCGTTCAGCACCTCGCCGCTGGCCGCGCAGGGCGGAACACGCCTGGGCGCCTGAGCCTGTTCAGGGCCCCGCCGCCACCGCGACGTTGGTGACGCCACCAGCCTGGATCGCCACGAACCCGGCCTGCCCTCCTCCCTGCTGCATCAGCAGGCGCGTCGCGGCACGGTTCATCGCCAGCTGGTGGTCGAATTCGGACTGCAGCACCTCCAGCTGCTGCGCGGTGAGGTGGCCGCGCGCCGCATCGAGGATGCGGCGATTGCGCTCGGCCTGCAGGTCGAGACTGGCCTGCCGCATCCGCGCCACATCCTCCGGCGAGTTCGCCCCCGCCTGGAGCTGCCGCTGCATGGCCTGCGCCTCGTCACGCTGGCGCTGCGCCTCCGCCACGAAGATGTCGGTCAGCGCCCTGGACTGCACCTCGGTGAGCGGCGTGTTCTTCGCCTGCAGCGTCTGCCCGAGGTTGGCCGCCTCCATGCGCGCGCCGCGGGTGTTCTCGTACTCGCGGTAGCGCTGCGGCCCGTCCGGGCCCAGCAGCGAGGCCAGCGCCTCCTCCTGGCGCTGCTGGAACTCCTGCTGGCGGCGGCGCATTTCATCCATCGCGGCCTGGTCGAGCTGGCCGTCCGGGCCAAACACCTGCGGCATGGCACTGCGTTCCATCTCCAGCTCGGCGAGCACGTCGAACAGCTTCTCGGTCTCGGCCTGCGCCAGGCCCAGCGCTTCCGCCACGCCCGGATGCATCTGCCACATCCTGGAACGCAACTGCGCCTTCATCGCGGCGCGGTACTCCGGGTCGTTCATCAGCTGGCTCGAGTCGAGCCGGACGGCGCGCTGCACCTGCGGTGGAGGGGGCACGGCGGGGGAGGCCGCCGCAGGGGAATCCGCGGGAGGCGCAACGGCACCGGCGGCTGGTGCCTCGCCCGTCATCCTCACCGCCGAAGCAGCGTCGGGCGGGCGCAGCGCGACCACCGGTTGCCGCCCGAGCTGGGCGCGCAGGTCGGCGGTGAGCTGCCGCTCGGCCCGCAGCTCCTGCCACAGGCGGACGGAAACGATGCCGGACACGATGGCCAGGCCGGCACACAGCAAGGCGAGATTGCGCATGGGCGCCCCCGAGTCCTTCTAGCGAGGAAACCTCCGTGTGGCGCC
>QGUX01000087.1 GCA_003242275.1 Pseudomonadota bacterium
TCGCCGGAGCGCATCGCCGCCTTCATGTCCTCGGTGATGCGCTCCCGGAGGGCCATGAGGGGATCAGTAGAGCCGGGTCTGGCGGGCGTCGCCGCGGTTGTTGCGCTTGGCGTGGCGCTTCACGGCGGCAGCCTTCTTGCGCTTACGCTCCTGCGTCGGCTTCTCGTAGAATTCGCGCCGGCGCAGCTCCGCGAGGATGCCTGCCTTCTCGCAGGCGCGCTTGAAACGCCGCAGGGCCACGTCGAAATACTCATTCTCACGAACTCGCACGCTCGGCATAAGGGCTTCAACTACCTTTTTGTGGGTTGGCCTGAAAAAGGGTGCGGATTCTAAAACCCCCGAGGGCAGGTGTCCATTGCGGATTCTCGGCATCGAATCTTCCTGTGACGAAAGTGCGGCCGCCGTGCTTGATGACGAGCGCGGATTGCTGTCGCACGAGCTGTTCAGCCAGGTGGATCTGCACCGGTTGTACGGCGGGGTGGTGCCCGAGCTGGCTTCCCGCGACCATGTCCGGCGCCTTTTACCCCTTGTACGTCAAGCACTTGCGAAATCCGAAACCCGGCCGGAGGAGCTCGACGGGGTGGCCTATACCGCCGGCCCGGGGTTGGTGGGGGCATTGCTGACCGGGGCGGCGATGGGGCATGCCCTGGCCTATGCGCTGGGGGTGCCGGCGGTGCCGGTGCACCACCTGGAGGGCCACTTGCTGGCCCCGCTGCTCGAGGACCGGCCCCCGCCGCTGCCCCACCTGGCCCTGCTGGTGTCCGGTGGGCACACCATGCTGATCGTGGTGAAGGGGCTCGGGGACTACCAGCTGCTGGGCGAAACCCGCGACGACGCCGCCGGCGAGGCCTTCGACAAGTCGGCCAAGCTGCTGGGGCTGCCGTACCCGGGTGGCCCGGAACTCTCGAAGCTGGCCGAGCGCGGCCGGGCGGGCGTGTTCGAGTTCCCGCGTCCCATGCTGGACCGGCCGGGCCATGAATTCAGCTTCTCCGGCCTGAAGACCGCAGTGATGCTGGCGGTGCGCGAGGCGCCGCCGGACGAGCAGCGGCGTGCCGACATCGCCCGCGGGGTGCAGGACGCCATCGTCGCCACGCTGGTGGGCAAGACCGCGCGTGCGCTGGACGAAACCGGCCTGGGCCACCTGGTGGTGGCCGGCGGCGTCAGCGCCAACCGCGCGCTGCGCGGCGCGCTGGAAGCCGCGGCCCGCGAGCGCGGCGTGGAGATCTACTTTCCGCGGCTGGAGTTCTGCACGGATAATGCCGCGATGATCGCGATGGCCGGCCTTTCCCGCCTGAAGCTCGGCGGTGCGGCCGGACACCTGGCCATCGAGGCGCGAGCGCAATGGCCGCTGGAGTCGCTGCGCGCGCCGCACGCCGCCTGAGTCTTTTCCTCAAAACACCTGGAATCACCTTCAATGCCGCAACAGACCGGGGATATCGTCTTCCTGCGTGGGCTCGCCGTGGAGACCACCATCGGGTTCTTCGAGTGGGAGCGCCACGTGAAGCAGACCGTGGTCGTGGATCTGGAGATCCCCGTCGACTGCGCGCGCGCCGCGGCCACCGACGAGGTGACGGACACGGTGGACTACAAGGCCATCGCCAAGCGCTGCATCGCTTTCATCAGCGAGGCCGAGTTCCACCTGGTGGAGACGCTGGCGCACAAGCTGGCGATGACGCTGCTGGCCGAGTTCGACATCGCCTGGATCCGCCTGTCGCTGAACAAGCCCGGCGCGATCCGCGGTTCCCGCGACGTGGGCGTGACCATCGAGCGCCACAAGGCGCAGGCCTGACGCGGGGCGTCGGAGCGGCTGCAAGCCCATGGTGCAACTCGCCTACGTGTCGGGCGGCAGCAATGTCGATGCGCAGCAGAACCTGCTCATCGCCGCGCGCGCGCTGAAGGGGCGGCACCCGGGCGCGCGCTTCTCGCGCTGCTACCGCAACCGCGCAGTGGGCTTCGAGGGGCCGGACTTCATCAATTTCGTGGTCGAGCTGCCCGTGGCGGGCGACCCGGCGCTGCTGAAGGGCGAGCTGGAGTGCATCGAGACCCAGTGCGGCCGGCATCGCGATGCGCCGAAGTGGGCGCCGCGCCCGATGGACCTCGACATCCTGCTGTTCGGCGACCGGGTGCAGGACACGCCGGGGCTGGTGCTGCCGCGCCCGGACCTGCTGCGCTGGGGATTCATGCTCGGGCCGCTGGCCGAACTGGCGCCGGGGCTGGTGCACCCGGTGGAGAAGAAGACCATCGGTGAGCTGTGGGCGGCCTTCGACCGCGACGCCAACCCGCTGATCCCCGAGGCGCTCGACCTCAATGCCGCGTGAGGGCGCGGCCCGCTCAGGTGTTCGCGCTGCGTCCGCCGTCCACGGCCAGCACCTGGCCGGTGACGAAGGGGGCCTCGGTGGCGAAGAACAGCACCGCGCGCGCCACGTCCTCGGGCGAGCCGCGGCGCTTGAGCAGGGTCTTCTCGACGATCTCCTGCTTCATCTCGTCGGTCAGGTCCTCGGGGAATTCCACCGGGCCCGGCGCGATCGCGTTCACGCGCACCTCGGGCGCGAGCTCGCGCGCCAGCGACTGCGTCAGCATGATCAGGCCGGCCTTGGCCGGGCTGTAGACCACGAAGCGCTTCAGCGGCCGCATGCCGTGGATGTCGGCGATGTTGACGATCAGGCCGCGGCGCGCGGCCAGGTGCGGCGCGGCGGCCTGCGACAGGAACAGCGGTGCGCGCAGGTTGGTGCCCATCAGGTCGTCCCAGTGCCGCGGTGTTATCGTTCCCACCGGCGTGGGATAGAACGTGGACGCATTGTTGACCAGGATATCCAGGTGCCCGTGGCGGGCGACCGTGGCCTCCACCAGCGACTCGAGCACCTTGATGTCGAGCAGGTTGCCGCCCAGCGTGGTCACCGACGAGGGGCGCGCGGCATTGAGTTCGGCCGCGAGCTTGTGCGCGGCTTCGGAAGAGGTGTTGTAGTGCACGACTACGTCGGCGCCCGCCGCATGCAGCTTGCGCACGATGCCGGCGCCCACGCGCCGCGCCGCGCCCGTCACCAGCGCGACTTTTCCTGCCAGTGGCAGGCTCGAACGTTCCACGGATTCCATGCAGACAGCTTATGACTTCGGACGCCGCAACGCACGAGGCTGAACACGCGCAACGCGTGCGCGAGGCGCTGCGCGCGCGCATCGCTGCCGCCGGTGGCTGGCTGTCCTTCGATGCGTACATGGATTTCGTGCTGTACGCGCCGGGGCTGGG
The DNA here is from genome assembly GCA_003242275.1 of Pseudomonadota bacterium. The sequence goes on from QGUX01000087.1 coordinate 3,245, forward strand.
CTACTACAGCGCCGGCGCGAGCAAGTTCGGCGCCGGCGGCGATTTCACCACCGCGCCGGAGATCTCGCCGCTGTTCGGGCGCTGCCTGGCACGGCATTGCGTGGAGGTGCTGGCCGCATTGCCCGGCGGCGGCGACGTGGTCGAGCTCGGCGGTGGCACGGGCCGGCTGGCCTTCGACGTGCTGGCCACCATGGCGAAGCTCGGCAGGTTGCCGGCGCGCTACCGCATCCTCGAGGTCAGTGCCGACCTGCGTGAGCGGCAGCGCGAACTGCTGGCGACGCTGCCGGCGGAGCTGGCCTCGCGGGTGGAATGGATCGACGCGCCGCCGGCCGATGGCTGGCGTGGCGCCCTGCTGGCCAACGAGGTGCTCGACGCGCTGCCGGTGGAATGCTTCGCGTGGCGGCAGAGGGGTGTGGTCGAGCGCGGCGTGGCGCTGGCGCCTGACGGGAACTTCGCGTGGGCAGAGCGGCCGGCATCGCCGCGGCTGGCCGCCGAGGTCGAACGCCTCCGCGAGGATGCCCGCGTCGAATGGCCGGAGGGCTTTGAATCCGAGCTGTGCGCGCGCGCCGGCCCGTGGGTCGGCGAAGTGGCGCGCACGCTGGAGCAGGGCGTGGCGCTGTTCATCGACTACGGCCTGGCGCGCCGCGAGTACTACGATCCCCGCCGCAGCACCGGCACCCTGCGCTGCCACTACCGCCAGCAGGCACACGAGGATCCCTTCGCGCATCCCGGCCTCCAGGACGTCACCGCCTGGGTGGATTTCACGCGCGTGGCCGAGGGTGCCGATGCCGCCGGGCTGGAGGTGCTGGGCTACGCCACCCAGGCGGCGCTGCTGCTCGGCCTCGGCATCGAGCGTGAAGTGATGGAAGCCCCCGACGAGGTCACGCGCATCCGCCGTGCCAGCGAGGCACGGCAGCTGCTGATGCCGCAGGAGATGGGCGAGACCTTCAAGGCCATCGCGCTGGGGCGGGGCTGGGAGGCGCCGCTGTCGGGCTTCGTGCACCAGGACCTGCGGCCGCGGCTCTGAGGAGTACCATCGGTCGCACCATGGCTATCCCGCTTTCACTGCTCGACCTCGCACACGTTCCGCTGGGCAGCACCATCCCGCAGGCGCTCGCCCACGTGATCGAGTACGCGCGGCGGGCCGATGAGCTCGGCTACCACCGCATCTGGTATGCCGAGCACCACAACATGCCGGGCATTGCCAGCGCCGCCACCTCGGTGCTGATCGGCCGGATCGCCGTGGCGACCCGGCGCATCCGCGTGGGCGCCGGCGGCATCATGCTGCCCAACCACTCCCCGCTGGTGATCGCCGAGCAGTTCGGCACGCTGGAGTCGCTGTTCCCCGGCCGCATCGACCTGGGGCTGGGCCGCGCGCCCGGCACCGACGGGCTGACCTGGCGCGCGCTGCGCCGGGATCCTCGCGCGGCCGACCTCTTCCCTGACGACGTGCAGGAGTTGCAGCTGCTGCTGGGGCCCGTGCAGCCGGGCCAGCGCATCCGCGCCGTGCCGGGGGCGGACACCAACGTGCCGCTGTGGATCCTCGGCTCGAGCCTGTTCGGCGCGCAGCTGGCGGCACAGCTCGGCCTGCCGTACGCCTTCGCGTCGCACTTCGCGCCGGCGGCCCTGTACGACGCACTGGACGTGTACCGGAAGATGTTCCGCCCCTCCGCGCAGCTGGAGAAACCCTGCGCCATGCCGGCGGTGAACGTGATCTGCGCGGAAACCGACGCCGAAGCGCGGCGCCTGTTCACCTCGATGCAGAACGTGGTGATCGGCCTGGTTACGGGCAAGCCCGGGCGGCTGGCGCCGCCGGTGGACCGGATCGAGCCGCTGCCGGAGATGATCCAGGCGCGCGTGGATGCCTTCCTGGCCTGCTCCTTCGTCGGCTCGCCGGCCACGGTGAAGTCGGGACTGGAGAAGTTCATCGCCGACACCGGCGCGGACGAGCTGATGGTGGCCAGCGCCATCTACGATCCGGCCGCGCGGCTGAAGTCTCTGGAACTGCTGGCGAGGGCCTGGGGTCTGGCGCCCGCGGCCTGAGCGTGGCCTGAAGCGCCCATGAAAAGCCGGCGGATCCTCGCGGACCCGCCGGCCGGTGTACCGAAGCGCTCTACTTCAGCAGGTCGAAGCGGTCGAGGTCCATCACCTTCACCCAGGCTGCGGCGAAGTCCTTCACGAACTTCTCGCGACCGTCCGCCTCGGCATACACCTCGGCCAGCGCGCGCAGTACCGAGTGGTGGCCGAACACCAGGTCCACGCGGGTGGCCGTGTACTTCAGCTCGCCGGTGCGGCGGTCGCGTCCCTCGAACAGGCTGCGGTCCGGCGATGCAGGTGCCCACACGGTGCCCATGTCCAGCAGGTTCACGAAGAAGTCATTCGTGAGCACGCCGGGCTGGCTGGTGAACACGCCGTGCTGCGTGCCGCCGTGGTTGGCGCCCAGCACGCGCAGGCCGCCCACCAGCGCCGTCATCTCCGGCGCGGTCAGCGTGAGCTGCTGCGCTTTGTCGATGAGCAGGTGCTCGGCGCCGATGGAGAAGCTCCGGCGCTGGTAGTTGCGGAAGCCGTCGGCCGCGGGCTCCATGTACGAGAAGCCCTGCACATCGGTCTGCTCCTGGGTGGCATCGGTGCGGCCCGGCGTGAACGGCACGGTGACCGGCACGCCGGCCTTGCGGGCCGCGTCCTCCACCGCCGCCGTGCCCGCCAGCACGATCAGGTCGGCCAGCGAGATGCGCTTGCCGCCGCCGGCGCTGGCGTTGAATTCCGCCTGGATGGCCTCGAGCTTCTGCAGCACCTCGGCGAGCTGCGCCGGCTGGTTTACCTCCCAGTCCTTCTGCGGCGCGAGGCGGATGCGCGCGCCATTGGCGCCGCCGCGCTTGTCGCCGCCGCGGAAGGTGGAGGCCGAGGCCCATGCGGTGGTGACCAGTTGCGCGGTGGTGAGGCCGGAGGCGAGCACCTTCCTCTTCAGTTGCCCGATGTCGGCCGCGTCCACCAGTGGGTGGTCGACGGGCGGCAGCGGGTCCTGCCAGATCAGCTCTTCCCGGGGCACCTCGGGGCCCAGGTAGCGCGCACGCGGGCCCATGTCGCGGTGGGTGAGCTTGAACCAGGCGCGGGCAAAGGCGTCATGGAAGGCCTGCGGATCCTCGAGGAAGCGGCGCGCGATCTTCTCGTACACCGGATCGAAGCGCAGCGCGAGGTCGGTCGTCAGCATCGATGGCCCGATGCGGCGCGACTCGTCGTGCGCATGCGGCACGGTGCCTTCGCCGGCGTTGCCCCTGGGCTTCCACTGGTGCGCCCCGGCGGGGCTCTTCGTCAGCTCCCACTCGTAGCCGAACAGGTTCCACAGGAAGTTGTTGGTCCATTGCGTGGGCGCGCTGGTCCACGTCACCTCCAGTCCCGAGGTGATGGTGTCGGCGCCTTTGCCGGTGCCGAAGCTGTTCTTCCAGCCCAGCCCCTGCATCTCCAGGTCGGCCGCTTCGGGTTCGGGTCCCACGTGGGTGGCCGGCGCCGCGCCGTGGGTCTTGCCGAAGGTGTGGCCGCCGGCGATCAGCGCCACGGTCTCCTCGTCGTCCATGCCCATGCGGGTGAAGGTCTCGCGGATGTCGTGCGCGGCCAGCACGGGATCGGGATTGCCGTCCGGGCCCTCCGGGTTCACGTAGATCAGGCCCATCTGCACGGCGGCGAGCGGGTTCTCCAGCACGCGCGAGTGCACCCTGCCGTCGGCGGTGTCATCGCTCACCACCACGCCTTCACCTTCCACGCCGGGTGAGCCGTGCCTGTAGCGCACGTCGCCGCCCAGCCAGGTCTTCTCCGCGCCCCAGTACACGTCCTGGTCGGGCTCCCAGGTGTCCTCGCGGCCGCCGCCGAAGCCGAAGGTCTTCACCCCCATGGTCTCCAGCGCGACATTGCCGGTGAAGATGATCAGGTCGGCCCAGGAGATCGCCTGGCCGTACTTCTGCTTGATCGGCCAGAGCAGCCGGCGTGCCTTGTCCAGGCTGACGTTGTCGGGCCAGCTGTTCAGCGGTGCAAAACGCTGCTGGCCGCGGCCGCCGCCGCCACGTCCGTCACCGATGCGATAGGTGCCGGCGCTGTGCCAGGCCATGCGCACGAACAGGGGGCCGTAGTGGCCGAAGTCGGCCGGCCACCACTCCTGGGAATCGGTCATCAACTTGCGCAGGTCTTCCTTCAGCGCCTGGAAATCCAGCTTCCTGAACGCCTCGCGGTAGTTGAAGCCGGGACCCAGCGGGTTGGAACGCTCGGAATGCTGGCTGAGAAGGTCCAGGCGCAGCTGCTGCGGCCACCAGTCGCGGTTGGTGGTGCCGCCGCCGGCGGCATGCTTGAACGGACACTGGGTAGGCTCGGACATGGGTTGCTCTCCGTTTCGTCTTGCTCGTCCTGCAAGTTACGGCTGCAGGGGTAACCCGGGCCAGTTGATTGTCTGGATTGCCCCGATAGGGGATGTCTATCGCGCTGCAGAAGGCGACAGGGTCGCAATGGCCTGGAGTCGTTGACGATGCAGCAATTGGGCAATCGCCGGGCCGGACTGCCCCTCCAGCTGCGCGCGCGAGAGCTGCACTGCCGCCGCCGCAGCCTGCGCCCTTCCCAGGTATTCGCGCTGCGGGTAGGGCTGTTGCTCGAGCCCGGCGCGTCCCTGCGCATCGCACTGGCAGGCAAGCAGCATCTCGCGGAAGCGTTCGGCGCGACGGAAGGCATCGCTGCGCTCCAGCAGCTTCAGCACCGTGTCGGGCCTGAGCTGCAGGGCCCGGTGCACGTTGGTGTGTTCCCTGGCGGTCAGCAGTGCCAGTTCGCGGTGCGCGGAGGGCACCTTCAGGCGCGCACACAGCTGCTCGACCAGCGGCAGGCCGCGTGATTCATGCATCAGGTGCTTCGGCCATTCCTCCTTCGGCGTGGTGCCCTTGCCGAGGTCATGGACGAGCACGGCAAAGCGCACCGTCACCGGTGCTTCGAGCTCGGCCGCGCGGCGCAGCGACAGGAGCACGTGCACGCCCGTATCCACCTCGGGATGCCATTGCTCCGGTTGCGGCACCCCGAACAGGCGGTCCACCTCCGGGAACACCACCTTGAGCGCGCCGCAGTCGCGCAGCACCTGGAAGAACACGTCCGGCCGCGCCTCGCCCAGTGCGCGCGAGGTCTCCTGCCAGACGCGCTCGGCGACCAGCGCGTCGGCCTCGCCGGCCTCGACCATGGAGCGGGCCAGCGCCAGCGTGTCCGGGTGCACGGTGAAACCCAGCGGCGCGAAGCGCGCGGCGAAACGTGCCAGGCGCAGGATGCGCACCGGGTCCTCGGCGAATGCCGGTGACACATGCCGCAGCACGCGCGCCTCGATGTCGGCACGGCCGCCATAAGGGTCGATGTAGTTGCCGTCGGCATCGCGCGCGATGGCATTGATGGTGAGGTCCCGCCGCAGCAGGTCTTCCTCCAGCGTGATGTCCGGCGAGAACTCGGTGACGAAGCCGCGGTAGCCGGGGCCGCTCTTGCGCTCCCGCCGCGCCAGCGCGTACTCCTCTTGCGTCTCAGGATGGAGGAACACCGGGAAATCCCGGCCCACGGGGCGATAGCCGGCCGCCGCCAGCTCCTCGGCGGTGCCGCCCACCACGACCCAGTCGCGTTCCCTGGCTTCGCGACCCAGCAGCTGATCCCGGACCGCGCCGCCGACCAGATAGACTTGCATGAAGCGATGGTACAGAACTGCGCAGCGGGACGTCTGGTGCTGCTGGCCGCGGCCCTGCTGCAGGCAGGTTGCGGACTGGGTTACTACGCGCAGGCTGCGCGCGGCCAGTTCGCCATCATGCGCGCCCGCCAGCCGGTCGAACGCCTGATCGACTCCCCGGGGACATCCGACACGCTGCGCCAGCAGCTGGTGCGCGCGCGGCGCATCCGCGACTTCGCCAGCAGCGAGCTGGGACTGCCGGACAACGGCGCGTATCGCAGCTACGCCGACATCGGCCGCCGCTACGTGGTGTGGAACGTGGTGGCGACGCCGGAGTTCTCCATCGAACCCCGGCAGTGGTGCTTTCCCGTTGCCGGCTGCGTGGCCTACCGGGGGTACTTCAGCGAGAAGGCGGCGCAGGCGTTCGCGGCCCGGCGCAGGGAAGAGGGGGATGACGTGTTCGTGGGCGGCGTGCCGGCGTACTCCACGCTGGGCCGGTTCGCCGACCCGCTGCTCAACACGGTGACCGGCTACGGCGAGCTGGACCTCGCCGCGCTGATCTTCCACGAGCTGGCGCACCAGGTGCTGTACGTGCCGGGGGATTCGGCCTTCAACGAGGCCTTCGCCACGGCGGTGGAGGAGGAGGGCGTGGCGCGCTATGCCGCCGCGCACGTCGGGGAGGAGGCACTGGCCGAGTGGCGCCTGCGCCGCCAGCTCCGCGTCGAGGTCACCGGCGCCTTCATCCGCGCGCGCGGCGACCTCGCCGCGCTGTACCGGCGCGACCTGCCGCCGGCGGCGATGCGCGAGCAGAAGGCGGCCCGCCTCAGGTCGCTGGCCGACGAGGTGCTCGCCATCGAGCGGCGCCTCGGCCGCGCCAGCGGCTACCGGGGATGGATCGATTCCGGGCTGAACAACGCGCACCTCGCCGCGGTCGCCACGTACTACGACCGCGTTCCGGAATTCGAGCGGATCCTGCGCGAGAGGTGCGGGGGATACCTGCCGTGCCTCTACGTGGAGGCGCGCAGTGAAGCAAGGAATCCCCGCCGGGAGTGACCCGGCGGGGGCCGGTGGCCCAGGCCGGCAGGAGGTTCGCTCAGTGGACCTCGACGGCCACGCGCCTCGCGGCCACTTCAGGCTGCTTCGGGATGCTCACCTCGAGCACGCCGTGGACGAACTTCGCCTTGATCGCATCGGCCTGCACGTTCTCGGGCAGGGCGAAACGGCGGGTGAAGCTGCCCATCACGCGCTCGATGCGCTCGTAGCCGTCGGCATGTTCCCGCTTCTCGGCCTTGCGCTCGCCACGCAGCGTCAGGATGCCCTTCTCGGCCGTCACCTCGATCTGGCCGGGATCCACGCCCGGAAGGTCCGCCTTCACGACATAGCGGTCCTTCTCCTCGACCACGTCCACGGGCGGGATGTAGGCCACGTCCGTCGAGGGCGTCCCCATCAGGCTGTCGAGGTCCCGGCTCAGGCGGTTGAGCAGGCCCCAGGGTTCACGGATCGCAATGTTCATCTGTCGCAAGCCTCCATCCGGAAATCGTGATTCGGTGAATCTCTGTTCCCGGATGTATGGCGGCGGCCCGCGAATTCAAGGGGGAACCGGCAGGCCCCTGCTACGGGGCGGCGGAGCCGCGGCCGCCGGTCGCTGCAGTGGTTGCCGGGTCCGAAAGTTCCCGGCCGATGCGCTGCGCCTCGCCGAGCACGCGCAGCAGGTTGCCGCCCCACATGGCCGCGATCTGCTGCTCGGTGAAGCCCTCCTCGAGCAGCCGCGCGGTGATCTTCGGCAGCATCGACACGTCCTCGAGGCCGGCCACGCCGCCGCCGCCGTCCCAGTCCGCGCCGAAACCCACGTGCTCCGGCCCGGCCACGCGGATGATGTGCAGCACGTGGCGCATGTAGTCCTCGAAGGTGGCCGGCCGTACCGAGGTGTCGGTGAGATAGGCTCCCAGCGAGTTCACCTGGATCACGCCGCCGTGCGCGGCGAGCCGCCGCAGCCGCTCGTCGTCGATGTTGCGCGGATGCTCGTACACGGCATCGGCGCTGGTGTGGGAGAGGATGATGGGCGCCTTCGACAGTTCCAGCAGCTGGTCGAACACCGCGTCGGAGGCATGCGAGTGGTCGATGAGGATGCCGAGCCGGTTGGCCTCGGCGACCAGCGCGCGGCCCGCCGGCGACAGGCCGTTCCATTCGGGCGGCGCGTTGGCCGAGTCGGCGAAATCGTTGCTTGACGTATGCACCAGCCCCAGCACCCGCAGTCCCTGCGAGTGATAGAACCGCAGCAGCGAGGGATCGGTCGCCAGCGGTGCGGCATTCTCCATGCTGATGAACACCACCCGCCGTCCCTCGGCGGCAATGCGCCGGGCATCCTCGGGCGTGGTGGCGAGCCCGAAGTGCCCTGGATGCGCGGCCAGCAGCTGGTGGATCTGCAGCAGGCGCGCCAGGCCGTGGTCGCGCTCGGCGCGGCGGGCCGCCTCGTCGCGCCCGCGCTGCGGCGTGTAGATCACCCACAGTCCGCCATCCAGGCCGCCTTCGATCATGCGCGGCAGGTCCACGTGGCTGGTGCCCGCACCCGGCGCATGCCGCTCGAGGATGTTCCAGCCCGGCTGGTCGAACATCATCGGCGTGTCGAGGTGGCTGTCGAGCACCAGCAGCCGCCGGCGCGGCGCGCGGCCCGGGGCGGGGACTTCTTCTTATACACAACTCCGAGCCAACGACAACGACATGATTATCGTATGCCGTATTTTGTTTGAAAAAAAAAAAAA
>QGUX01000088.1 GCA_003242275.1 Pseudomonadota bacterium
GGAACTGGGCTGCACCGCCGCCGCGGCGCCCGAAGATCTCGCCGACCGCGAGTTCATCATCACCATGCTGCCCGACGGCAAGGTGGTGCAGCAGGTGCTGCTGCGTGAAGGCGAGGCGCTGCTCGCGCGCGTTCGTGGCCATCCGCGCCGCGGCCGCCGCACCGAAGCGGGAGGACTGAATGGACAGGAAGCCACTGGAAGAAGCCGGCCTCGCGCTGCGCCGCAGGATGTTCGGCCGGTCCGGTGCCGAGGACGCGCTGGACAACGCCACGCCGTTCCGGCGGCGTTTCGAGGAAATCGTCACCGAGCAGTGCTTCGGCGAGGCCTGGAACGAGCCCACGCTCGACCACCGCACGCGCAGCATGCTGACCATCGCCATCCTCGCCACGCAGGGCCGGAGCCCGCAGCTGCGCTACCACGTGCAGGGGGCCATCGCCAATGGCGTCACCAGGGAGGAGATCCGCGAGACGCTGATGCAGGTGTGGCTGTATGCCGGCATCCCGGCGGCGGCGGAAGGCTTCAACGTGGCCGGCGCCGTGCTGCGGGAGATGGGCCTGGACTGAAGGTGCCTGCCGCGCGCCGCCGGAACGGGCGCGTGGCATCGTTCAGAACGGCGCGCCGAACACGATGCGCCAGCCGGAGAAATCCCCCGCGAGGCGATAGCCGAATCCCAGCCGCGGCCAGCGCCAGCGGCCGATGCGCGGCCGCGGTTCGGTGTTGAAGGTCACCCCCAGCTCGAGCTGCATCATGCTCTGCTCGCCGGCCTCCAGCGGCGCCTCGGGCGGGTCGGTGACGATGTCCGCAATCATGTAGATGCCGGCGAGCAGGCGCCGGTTCGGGGTCACGCGGAAGGTGGTGCGGCGCAGGTCGGCGGCATTGCGGAACCGCAGGAAGCGGTCGCTCCGGATGTCCCCGTGGTAATCCACGGCGGCCAGCACCAGTTCATGCAGGCGGTCCATTTCGACGCCTCCCACCTCGCCCGACCATTTCAGCCGCAGGCCGGCGCCGAACAGCAGGCCGTCGCTGTGGCCGGCGGAGAAGCTGGCGCCCGTGCGCAGCCATGGCGTCAGCATCCAGCCATCCTGCTGCGGGAAGTCGAATTCCACGCCAGGCATCAGGCTGAGGCTGTCGATGCGGTCGGGCACGTTCGCCTCGAGTTCGTCGAAGGGATTGAAGTCGAAGGATCCGGCCGCGACCGGCACCACCAGGCGCACCCCGGGCCTTTCCTGGTCCGGCTCGCGCAGCTGCAGCTCGGGTGCCACGCGGACCACGAAGATGCTCTGCCCGCCGATGTCGTACACGCCCGTCCCCAGTTCGGTGGCGAAGGCATGGTTGATGGTGGTGACGGCGGCCCGGTCTTCCGCGGCGCGCGCGGGCCCGGCCGAGGCCACCACGAGCGCGACCAGAAGCCTGATGTGGCGAAAAGTCCCTTGCCCGGACAGTGAGCGATTACCCATCACATATACGTAGTGCAACACGCGGCAGTCGGATAGTTTCCGCGACAGGCAGTTTTCTGTCTCCAGGACTTAAGGAAGAGAAAGGCGCGACAGCGCCTTGCATACCAACAGCAGGGGGTTTCATGGCGATTTCAGCCCGTACGCAGGTGGCGCGCGCCGTCGCGCTGGCCGTGGTTTCGTCCGTGTTGGCGCAATACAACGCGTTGGCTGCGGAAAGCGAACAGCTCGAGGAGTTGCAGGAAGTGGTGGTGACCGCGCAGTTCCGCGAGCAGCGACTGCAGGACACGCCCATCGCGATCACGGCGGTCAATGCCGAGATGCTCGAGGCGCGTGGCCAGACCAACATCGCCGACGTGGCGGCGCAGGCGCCCAATGTGTCGCTGCGGCCGCAGCCGCAGAACGGCGGCTCGGGCCTGATCGCGTTCATCCGCGGCGTGGGCCAGGTGGACTTCAACTACGCGGTCGATCCCGGCGTGGGCCTGTACGTCGACGACGTGTACATCCCGACGCTGTCCAGCTCGCTGCTGGAGCTGATCGACCTCGACCGCATCGAGGTGCTGCGCGGACCGCAGGGCACCCTGGCCGGCAAGAACTCCATCGGCGGTGCCATCAAGCTGTTCAGCGCCAAGCCACGCGGCGACAACAGCGGTTCGCTGCGCGTGTCCTACGGCGCGTTCGACGAGCTGACGCTGCGCGGCATGGCCGACCTGGCGTTGAGCGACAGCGTGGCGCTGCGCGTGTCGGGCATGTCCCGCAGCCGCGACGGCTACGTCGGCATGCTCGACTACGGCCAGACGCACCCGACCTCGAACGTGCCGCAGAACAACGCCCGCGGCCGCGGCAACTCGGACTACGAGACCATGGGCGGCCAGAGCATCACCGCGCTGCGCGCGGCGCTGCGCTGGTCGGCCGGCGACCGGACCGAGATCAACCTGACCACCGACTACACGCGCGAGCGTTCCGAGGCCATCCCGACCGTGCTGATCGCGGCCGGCGATCCGAACAACCCGGTGTTCGACCCGTTCCTGCCGGCGCCGTCGGTGTCGGTGTCCGGCTTCGACGGGGACGGCAACCCGGTGTTCTCGAACCCTTGGCTGGTGGGCAAGGACGGCAATCCGGTGCAGCTCGGCTGCCAGTTCGTGCCCTATGGCCCCTACAGCTGCGACACGGGCCGCAACCTGATGGGCTGGGATCCGAAGTACGTCAGCTACTCGAACTTCATGGATGCCATGCAGCCGGTGGACCAGGCGCCGTTCAAGCCCTACTTCTCGCTGCCCATCACCGAATTCAACGGCTGGGGCGTCAGCGGCACCCTCACCCACGACCTCAACGACAACTTCCAGTTCGTCTACATCGGTTCCTACCGCAAGTACGTGTCGAAGTTCGGCCAGGACCAGGACGCCTCGCCGGTCGCGGTGGCCCAGCTCGACAACGAGCTGCACCACCACGCGTTCACCTCCGAGGTGCGCCTGAACATGCAGTCCAGCAATGGCTTCGTCGAGGGCACGGTGGGCGCCTACTACCTCGACCAGAAGGGCACCTACACCGCGCGCGTGGACCTGAACTACGTGCAGCCGGCGACCATCGACTTCCTGCACGGGCCGGATGAGACGCCCAGCAAGACCTGGGCGGTGTTCGGCACGGCGACCATCCACCCGACGGAGAAGCTGGGCCTCACCGGCGGCCTGCGCTACACCGAGGACGAGAAGGACTACACCTACCTGCGTTCCAATCCGGACAGCTCCGTGCCGAATCCCGGCTCCTGCCTGCCGCCCGATCTGGGCAGCACGGACTGGTGGGTAACGCCGAACTGCCTGCTCGCCGGCATCTACAACATCACCGGCAGCTTCTCGGGTGACCGCACCGACTGGCGCGTGGTGGCCGATTACCGCTTCACGCCCTCGTTCATGGCGTATGGCTCGGTGTCCACCGGCTTCAAGGGCGGCGGCGTGAACCCGCGTCCGTTCTTCGAGACGCAGCGCCTGCCCTTCGACCCGGAGACGCTGACCACCTACGAGGTGGGCTTCAAGTCCGACTGGCTGGACCGGCGCGTGCGCCTGAATGGCGCGGTGTTCCTGAACAAGTACAAGGACATCCAGCTGCGCAAGCAGGCCTGCCCCGAGTCCGATCCGTACCCGGCCCAGCCCTGCCTGCGCCCGGACAACATCGGCGCGGCCGACGTGAAGGGCTTCGAGCTCGAGACCACGATGTACCTGCTGCCCGGCCTGTCGGTGGATGCCACGGCCAGCGTGCTGGACTTCGAGTACACCTCGCCAATCGACAATGTCACCGGCTTCCTGGTGAACACGGCCATCCCGGCCGATGCCATCACGCCGTACACGCCGGAGAAGACCTTCTCGGTGGGCGTGCAGTACGACCACAGCATCCCGTCGGGCCTGCTCAGCTTCCGCGTGGATTCCTCGTACCAGAGCGAGGTGTTCGACAACTCCGAGAACACCTCCTGGTCCAGGATCGGCGGCCGGACGCTGACCAACGCCCGCATTTCCTACTCGCGCAATGACGAGTGGAAGCTGGCACTGGAGGTGCAGAACGTCTTCGACAAGTACTACTTCCTGTCGAAGAGCGACGTGTCCACCGGGCAGCTCGGCGTGGTGACCGGCGTGCCCGGGCTGCCGCGCACCTGGGCGCTGTCGGTGGAGCGGCGGTTCTAGCTCGCCGGCGTGGCCCGGCGCCGCAACGGCGCCGGGGCGCGCAGCAACGGAGCAAGCAAGAAAAAAGGGCCGGAAGCATGTGCTTCCGGCCCGTTCTTTCCGCGGGCCCCGGACCGGGCCCGTGCGCTGCGGATCAGAGCAGGTCCTTCACCCCGTCGCGCTCCTCGCGCAGCTCCTGGTCGGAGAGGTCCATGCGCCTGCGGCTGAACTCGTCGATCGGAAGGCCCTGCACGATCTGGTACTCGCCGTTCTTCGTGGTGACCGGGTACGAGTAGATCACGCCTTCCTTGATGCCGTAGCTGCCGTCGGAGGGCACGGCCATCGACACCCAGTCGCCCTCGGGCGTGCCGTTGACCCAGGTGTGGATGTGGTCGATCGCCGCCGCGGCGGCCGAGGCCGCGGAGGAGGCGCCGCGCGCCTTGATGATGGCGGCGCCACGCTGCTGCACCACCGGGATGAAGGTCTCCTCCACCCACTTCTGGTCCACCAGCTCGCGCGCCGGCTTGCCGTCGACGAGCGTGTGCGAGATGTCCGGGTACTGCGTGGAGGAGTGGTTGCCCCAGATGGTGAAGCGGCGGATCTTCGTGGTGTGCACGCCGGTCTTCGCCGCGAGTTGCGAGAGGCCGCGGTTGTGGTCCAGGCGCGTCATCGCGGTGAAGTTGCGCGGATTGAGGTCCGGCGCATTGGCGCGCGCGATCAGCGCATTGGTGTTGGCGGGATTGCCCACCACCAGCACCTTGATGTTGCGGTCGGCGACCTCGTTCATCGCCTTGCCCTGGGCGCTGAAGATCTGCGCGTTGGCGAGCAGCAGGTCCTTGCGCTCCATGCCCGGGCCGCGCGGCCGCGCGCCCACCAGCAGCGCCACCTGCGAGTCGCGGAACGCGATCTTCGCATCGTCGGTGGCCGTCACCTTGTTCAGCAGCGGGAAGGCGCAGTCCTCGAGCTCCATCACCACGCCCTGCAGGTTCGGCAGCGCTGGCGTGATCTCCAGCAGGTTCAGGTTCACGGGCACATCGCTGCCCAGAAGCTGGCCGGAGGCAACGCGGAAGGCGAGGGCATAGCCGATCTGGCCGGCGGCGCCGGTGATCGTCACGGTGACGGGCTTCTTCATTTCTTCTCCACGGCTCGATGGGTGGGGGCGGATTCTACCCCCGCCCAGGGCCGATCCTGCCGCGGCAGCTTGGTGGCGGGGGCGGGAAAAATTGTCCCGGAGGGCTTGACGCTGATTTGGTGTTGTAGTGAGATACAACACCAGAGGGGTTCAGGGATGAAGCCCTCACCCACCAAGACCCACCAGGAGAGCTGACATGGAAAGCATCGACGGAATCCGCAATGGAAGGGCGCGGCCGCTGGCTGCGGCGCTGGCTTGCCTGATGACCAGTTTCATCTTCACCAGCGTCACACTGGTGTTCACCGCCGGCGGCATGGCCGGCCGGACGCCCGTCGTGGCGCAGGGCGCGAACCCCATGGCGCTGTCGGGAGCCTGAGTCATGATCATCGTTGGATCACTGCCGATCCAAACTGCCGGCCGCGATCGGCGGACTGTTTCCGACCGGATACAGAAGGCGATCGCCCGCACGGGGCTGGTCTCCGGCCCCGTGCTGGTCATCGGCCTGGCCCTGTTCGGCATCCTGCCGGTGTTCCTGCAGTAGGAGGGTGGCTTGAGCCCCGTCGACGCCAAGTGGGACGACTCGCAGCCGATCTACCGGCAGCTCAGGGACCGCGTGGTGGCGATGGTGCTCGAGGGCGTCCTGAAGGAAGGGGAGGCGCTGCCCTCCGTGCGGCAGGTGGCCGCCGAGTACCGCCTGAATCCACTGACCGTGCTCAAGGCCTACCAGCAGCTCGCCGACGAAGGGCTGGTGGAGAAGCGCCGCGGCCTGGGCATGTTCGTGGCGGAGGGCGCGCGCAAGGCGCTGATGAAGGACGAGCGCACCCGTTTCCTCGAACAGGAGTGGCCGAAGATCCACGCCACCATCCAGCGGCTCGGGCTCGATGCCGCCACGCTGCTGGCCACTCCCCCGGACGGTGAGTCCCTGCCGCCCCTGCCAACGAGAACGGAGCAAACGGAATGACTGCGATCATCGAGGCCCGCGGCCTCACCAAGCGCTACGGGCGCGGCAAGGTGGCCGTGGCCGGCGTCGACTTCACCGTGGGGGCCGGGCGCATCGTGGGCCTGATCGGCCGCAACGGCGCGGGCAAGACCACGGTGATCAAGTCCGTACTGGGGCTGACGCCCTATGAGGGCGGGCTGAAGGTCCTGGGCCGCGACCCGGCGCGCGAGCGCGACCACCTGATGCGCGAGGTTTCCTTCATCGCCGACGTGGCGGTGCTGCCGCGGTGGCTGAAGGTGCGCGACGCCCTCCGGTACGTGGAGGGCGTGCATCCGGCCTTCAACCGCGAGCGCGCCGAGAGCTTCCTCGCCGCCACCGAGGTGAAGCTGTCGCACAAGGTGCGCGAGCTCTCCAAGGGCATGGTCACCCAGCTGCACCTGGCGCTGGTGCTGGCCATCCGCGCGCGCCTGCTGGTGCTGGACGAGCCCACGCTGGGCCTGGACCTGCTGGTGCGCCGGCGCTTCTACGACACCCTGGTCAACGACTACATGGACGAGGAGCGCACCATCCTCGTCACCACCCACCAGGTGGAGGAAGTCGAGCACCTGCTCACGGATGTGCTGTTCATCGAACGGGGAAGGATCGTGCTCGACTCCTCCATCGAGGACCTTCCCGGGCGCTTCGCGCAGGTGGTGGTGGGCCCGGACCGGCTGGAGGCGGCGCGCGCGCTGGGTCCCTTCAGCGAGCGCACGCTGTTCGGGCGCACAGCGCTGTTCTACGACGGCGTGCCCCGCGAGCGGCTCCGGGAACTGGGCGAGGTGGGTACGCCGAGCATCGCCGATCTCTTCGTGGCACGCATGCAGGAGGCCGCATGAGCCTGTACCGGCACAAGTACGCGCTGCTGGTGCGGCGCGAGCTCTGGGAACACCGCTCGCTCTTCATCGCGCCGCTGGTGGCGGCCTCGCTGCTCCTGCTGACCGTGCTGCTGGGCGCGGGCTTCAGCGCCGAGCGGCTGGTGGTGGGCCTGCCGCCCCCGGAGGAGCTGCGCGAGATGATCAATGGCCAGGGCCTGGGCCACATTGCCGCCTCGACGCTGGTGGGCACCACGGTGTTCATCGGCACCATCGCCGGCATCGCGGTGCTGTTCTTCCTGCTCGATGCGCTGTACGCGGAACGCAAGGACCGCAGCATCCTGTTCTGGAAGTCGATGCCGGTGTCCGACACGGAGACGGTGCTGGCCAAGCTCGCCGTGGGGCTGGTCGTGGTCCCGGTGGGAACGGTGCTGCTGGCGACGGCGCTGCAGCCCGTGGCGGCCGCGTTCCTGTACCTGCGCATGGAGACGCTGCGCCCGCTGATGGACGCCAGCCTGTTCACCGGCTGGATCACGGGCTTCGGCCGGATGCTGCTCACCTGCGTGTTCGTGGGCCTGTGGTACCTGCCGGTGGCGGCCTGGCTGCTGCTGGCCTCGGTGGTCTCGCGCCGCCTGCCCATGGCCGTGGCCTTCCTGCCCATGGCACTGATCGGCATGTTCGAGAGCATCGCCTTCGGCCGGCCGTACGTGTCGCGCGTCATCGGCCTGCGCCTGCTGCCCTGGGATTCCCAGGCCGCGCCGCTGCTGACTCCAGGCCAGGACATCCTCGGCGTGTTCCTCGATCCGGAACTCTGGGTGGGACTCGCCGTGGGCATCGTAATGGTGTACATCGTCATCCGTCTGCGGAGGTATCGCGACGACACCTGAAGGACGGGAATGGCTTTCCTCGAAAGCCGGCGCAACGAATCCACGCTCGAACTGGCCCTGCGCGGCGCATGGCGCGCCGAGGCCATCGATTCCATCCGCAGGGAGGTCGCGGCCCTCGACCTCGACGGCGTCGCCGAGGCGCGCATCACCACCGGCACGGCCGAGCGGCTCGACCTGTCGGGCACCTGGGCGCTGGATGACCTGACCCGCGTGCTGGCCGGCCGCGGCGTCACCGTGGCGTTCGCCGACGGGGAACCCTCGATGCTGCCGCTGGTGCGCACGGCCCTGCATGCCGAGTCCAAGGACAAGCCTTCGGCGCTGCAGGGCGAGGTCAACTTCAACATCGTCGAACGCCTCGGCCGCACGGCGGTGGAGCGGCTGGAGGGCGTCCGGGACGGGCTGGCATTCGTGGGGCATGCCGCCACCGTCTTCGCGCGCGCGCTGTTGCGCTGGCGCGCGCTGCGGCCGGTCTCGGTGGCGCGCCACATCTACGACACCGGCATCACCGCCATCCCGGTGGTGTCGCTGATCGCCTTCCTGATCAGCGTCATCGTGGCCTACCTCGCCGCCAGCCAGCTGCGCAACTACGGCGCCGACATCTACGTGGTGGACCTGATCACCGTGGGCGTGCTGCGCGAGCTGGGCGTGCTGCTGACCGCCATCATCGTGGCCGGCCGCACCGGCAGCTCCTTTGCCGCGGAGATCGGCTCGATGCGGCTCAACGAGGAGGTGGACGCGCTGGACGCCATCGGCGTGGACGCGGTGGAGACGCTGGTGCTGCCGCGCATCCTGGGGATGATGATCGCGCTGCCGCTGCTGACCATCATCGCCGACCTGGTGGGCATGGCCGGCGGCGCGCTGCTGTGCAACTGGCTGCTGGACATGCCGTATGCGCAGTTCATCGCCCGCGCCAACGAGGCCATCTCGCCGACGACGTTCTGGGCCGGCCTGGTCAAGGCGCCGGCGTTCGCGATCCTGATCGCGATGGCGGGCACCTACCGCGGCTTCCAGGTGCGCGGCTCGGCGCGCGAGCTGGGCCGCCTGACCACGGTGGCGGTGGTGCAGGCCATCTTCCTGGTGCTGCTGGCCGACGCGCTGTTCGCGGTGCTGTTCCTGGAGATCGACTTCTGATGGCGGCCAACGACGACATCGTGGTCGAGGTGCGTGGCGTGGTGAACCGCTTCGGCCGCCAGGTGGTGCACGACGGGCTGGACATGCAGGTGCGCCGGGGCGAGGTGTTCGGCCTGCTGGGCAGCTCGGGATCGGGCAAGTCGGTGCTGCTCCGGACCATCCTCGGCCTGCACCGGCCGCAGGCCGGCAGCGTGTTCCTCGAGGGCGTGGACATCACCACGCTGTCCGGGCCGGAGCTGGTCCGCGCCAAGGCGCGGTACGGCGTGACCTTCCAGCACGGCGCGCTGTTCTCGGCGCTGACCGTGCGCGAGAACATCCAGCTGCCCATGGTGGAGCACCTGTCGCTGTCCGCGGCGGCGATGGACGAGCTGGCGCTGCTGAAGCTGCGCCTTGTAGGACTGCCGGAAGACGCCCTGCACAAGTATCCGGCACAGCTTTCGGGCGGGATGGTCAAGCGTGCGGCGCTGGCGCGCGCGCTGGCGCTGGACCCTCCGCTGCTGTTCCTGGACGAGCCGACCTCGGGGCTGGATCCCATCAGTGCCGCGGCCTTCGACGATTTGATAGCCTACCTGCAGCAGGAGCTGCACCTGACGGTGGTGATGATCACGCATGACCTCGATACGATCTTCCGCATCTGCCAGCGGGTCGGCGTGATCGTCGACAAGAAACTGGTGCAGGACACGCGCGAGCGCATCGTGGACTATCCGCATCCGTGGATACAGGCGTACTTCCACGGCACGCGCGCGGCGCGCTTCGCCGGGCAGGGAAGGGCGCATGGAGCGTAAGGCGAACTACGCCGCCGTCGGCACCTTCGTGCTGCTGGTCATCGCGCTGGGGTTCGGCTTCGTCTACTGGTACTCGGAGGGGCGCGACCAGCGCAACTACCAGCGCTACGAGATCTACTTCCCCGGCTCGGTCACGGGCCTGTCGGAGGGCAGCTCGGTGCGCTACCTCGGCGTGGAGGTGGGCAAGGTGCGTCGCATCCGCCTCGATCCGCGCAGTCCAGAGCGCGTGCAGATCATCGCCGACATCGACCAGTCCGCGCCGATCACGCCGACCACGGCGGCCAACCTGTCGATGCTCAGCTTCGCCACCGGCCTGCTGTACATCGACCTCCGGCAGGTCGCCAGTCCCTCGGACCTGCTGCCGGCGGTGCCGAGCGAGCGCTATCCGGTGATCAATTCGATGCGCTCGGGCTTCGACGCCTTCCTGTCCGCGCTGCCGGAGCTGGCGGGCAACATCGCCGAGGTGCTGGAGAGCGCGCAGCAGATCCTGTCGAACGAGAACGCGGAGGCGATCAGTTCCATGGTGCAGAACCTGCACAGGGCTTCCGAGGGCCTGCCGGCGACGATGGCGCGGCTCGACGCGCTGCTGGATGAAGTGGGCGAGGCCACGCGCGAGGCGCGCCGCCTCGCCGCCAACCTGGGCGGCGTCACCACCGACGTGGGCGAGCAGGTACGCCGCGTGGCCGACCGGCTGCAGGTGACAGCCGGATACCTGGAGGAAGCCGGGGTGGGCATCAACCAGATCATCAGCGACAACCGTGCCGGTGTCGCCACCTTTACCCAGCAGGGCCTGCCGCAGCTCACCCGCACGCTCGAGTCGGCGGAGGACGCGGTGGAAGAGCTGCGCGCCCTGGCGCAGCAGCTGCGGGAGAATCCCTCGCAGATCATCTACCAGTCGCCGCAGAGGGGCGTGGAGGTGCCGCCGTGAGCGGGCAGGACACAGCGATGTCCATGGGGCGGCGGCGATGGGCCGCCATGGTGGCCGTGCTGGTGGCGCTGGCCGGTTGCAGCGGGCTGCGCAGCAATGCCGAGCCGGACCGCCTGTATGTGTTGCGCGCGGCACCCGACGCGGGCGGCACCCCCTTGCCCGGCGTGCTGATCGTGCCGCGCCCGGCGGTGCAGCCCGGGCTCGACACCGCGCGCATCGCGCTGACGCGGCCCGGCAACCAGCTCGACTACTACGCCGGCAGCCGCTGGACCAGCACGCTGCCGCGGGTACTGACGGCCTTTGCCGTGCAGTCCATGGACGGCGCATTCGCCACCGTGGCCGCGGCCGACCGCGGCGCCGGTCCCGCGGATTACGAACTGCTGCTCACGGTGCGGCATTTCGAGGCCGAGTACGCCGACGGGTCCGGCGCGCCGAAGGTGCGGGTGGCGCTGGACGGCCTGCTGGTGGCCACCTCGCCGCGGCGCGTGCTGGCCAGCTTCGATGTCGACGTGAGCGAGCCGGCGGCCCGCAACCGCATGTCGGACATCGTGGTGGCGTTCGAGCGCGCGGCGCAGGCGGCATTCGAGGGCATTCGCCGGCAGGCGGTGGCGGCGGTGCCGCCTGGAACGCGCCCGTCCGCGCAGTAGGTCGGCGCGGACGATCGCGCTAGAACGTCGACAGTCCGGTGGCCTCCATGAAGCCCGCCTGCCACAGGCGCAGCAGGCTGTCCTCGGCCCAGGTCTCCGGCGGATCGGTGTAAGGGATGCCGCCGGCATTTCCCCACAGCATCTCGAACCAGCCGGTGGACTCGCGCGCGACCATGCGGCCCATCGGCCGGGGCCCCCCAGCTTTGGCCTCGGGGTTGAAGTCCCCGATGTGTGGGGGGGAGGAATTGTGGCAGACACCGGGAAGCA
>QGUX01000089.1 GCA_003242275.1 Pseudomonadota bacterium
CCTGCCCGCCTTCAGCCAGGTTTTCCTTTCTCGGCGGGAACTCCCCCCGCCCACCACCCGACCGTAACTCGCAACAATCGGGGTGGGCCTGGACCCGGACACGCCCGGGGGCACGGGCCCCGGGGGTGCGTTCACGCGCGCATCCACCCGCGCGATCAGGTCCCGCTTCCAGGCCAGGCGCTGCAGCTGCCAGATACCGAGCGCACCGAACAGCAGCGTCCCGGACAGGCAGAGCGCAAGCAGCGTCAGCCGCTTGCCCCTGCCCCCCGTCACGGCATCTGGCCCGATGCCGGCGCGTGCATCATTCCCGGCATCATGTTGAGGTTCAGGTGGTACATGATCCAGATCGAGCCGGCGATGGTGATCACCAGCAGCACGGCGGTGAACACATAGGCCAGCAGCGTCCAGCCGCCCTGCGCGCGGGCATTCACGTGCAGGAAGGTCACCGTCTGCACGATGATCTGCGCCACAGCGAAGGCCACCACCGTGGCCTTGGCGGCGCCGCCCGGGGCAACGGCGCCGGTCATCACAATCCAGAACGGCAGCGCGGTGAGCACCGCGCAGAGCACGAAGCCCGTCAGGTAGGTGCGCAGCGTGAAGCCTTCGGCCCCTTGCAGTTCCTCGTGCGCATGCGTGCTCATCACAGCACCCCCATCAGGTACACGAAGGAGAACACGCCGATCCAGATCACATCGAGGAAGTGCCAGAACATCGACAGGCACATCAGCCGGCGGTGGTTCTCGTGGTGCAGGCCGCGCTGGCCGAGCTGCACCAGCATCACCGCGACCCAGATCACGCCGAAGGTGACGTGCAGGCCGTGCGTGCCCACCAGCGTGAAGAACGCCGACAGGTACGCACTGCGCTGCGGCGTCGCCCCCTCCGCGGCCATGGCCATGAACTCGTGCAGCTCGATGGCGACGAAGGCCGCGCCCAGCAGGCCCGTCACCGCCAGCCAGGCGCGCGTGGCGCCCACCTTGCCCGCATGCATGGAGATCATCGCCAGGCCGCAGGTGAGCGCCGAAACCAGCAGGATGGCGGTATTCACCGCCACCAGGCCGAGGTCGAACAGCTCGTGTGGCGTCGGTCCGCCGGCGAAGCTGGAGGAGAGCACGCCGAAGGTGGCGAAGATCGACGCGAACAGCAGCGCGTCGCTCATCAGGTAGATCCAGAACCCCAGCATGGTGCCGGCGTCGTGGACGGCGGCCTCTTCCTCCTGAACGTAGAAGACCGGGGCCGCAGAACCCGGATGGTTCATCGCGCACCTCCCATTGCGGCGCCCTCGATGCGCGCCACCTCCTCGGCAGGCACGGTGTAGTCACGGTTGTAGTCGAACCAGTGGCGGATGGCCACCGCGACCATGGCGACGAAGGCGGCCGCCGCCAGCCACCACATGTACCAGACCATCGCGAAACCGAGCACCAGCGCGAGGCCCGCGATGATCACGCCCGTGCCGGTGTTGCGCGGCATGTGGATGGGCCGGTACGGCCCGGCGGGGCGCTGCGCGCCGCGGCGCTTCATGTCGTACCAGGCATCGATGTCGTGCACCACCGGCGTGAACGCGAAGTTGTAGAACGGCGGCGGCGAGGTCGTGGCCCATTCCAGCGTGCGGCCGTCCCAGGGATCGCCGGTGGTGTCCCGCAGCCTGTCGCGGTTCCTGATGCTGACGATGATCTGCATCACGAAGCCCACGATGCCCACCAGGATGATCAGCGCACCGATCATCGCGATCACGAACCAGATCTTCAGGTCCGGGTCGTCGAACATGCGCACGCGGCGGGTGGTACCCATCAGGCCGGCCACGTAGACGGGTGTCCACGCCACCCAGTAGCCGATCACCCAGCCCCAGAAGGTCACCTTGCCCCAGAACGGATCCATGCGGAAGCCGAAGGCCTTCGGGAACCAGTAGTACATGCCGGCGAACAGGCCGAACACCACGCCTCCGATGATCACGTTGTGGAAGTGCGCCACCAGGAACAGCGTGTTGTGGAGCACGAAGTCGGCCGGCGGCACCGCCAGCAGCACGCCCGTCATGCCGCCCACCACGAAGGTCAGCATGAAGGCCACCGTCCACATCATCGGCAGCTCGAAGCGGATCTGGCCGCGGTACATGGTGAACAGCCAGTTGAAGATCTTCGCCCCCGTGGGAATGGCGATCACCATCGTGGCGATGCCGAAGAAGCTGTTGACGCTGGCGCCCGAGCCCATGGTGAAGAAGTGGTGCAGCCACACCAGGTACGACAGGATGGTGATCACCACCGTGGCGTACACCATCGAGGAGTAGCCGAACAGGCGTTTGCCGCAGAAGGTGGACGTGATCTCGGAGTAGATTCCGAACACCGGCAGGACCAGTACGTAGACCTCGGGGTGCCCCCACACCCACACCAGGTTCCAGTACATCATCGGGTTGCCGCCGAGATCATTGGTGAAAAAGTTGGTGCCGATGTAGCGGTCCAGCATCAGCATGGCGAAGGCCGCGGTCAGCGCCGGGAAGATGGCGATGGCCAGCACGTTGCTGCACAGCGCCGTCCAGGTGAACACCGGCATCTTCATCATGGTCATGCCGGGCGCACGCATGCGGATGATGGTGGTCACCATGTTGATCGCCGACAGCGTCGTGCCCACGCCGGCGATCTGCAATGCCCAGAGGTAGTAGTCGGGTCCCGTGTCGGGACTGTTCTCGATATTGGCCACCGGCACGTAGTTGAGCCACCCCGCGCGGCTGAATTCACCCACGAACAGCGAAATCATCACCAGCATGGCGCCGGCCACGGTCAGCCACAGGCTCAGGCTGTTGAGGTAGGGGAAGGCCACGTCGCGCGCGCCGATCTGCAGCGGCATCACGTAGTTCACGATGCCCACGATCAGCGGGATCGCGACGAAGAAGATCATGATGGTGCCGTGGGCACTGAAGATCTGGTCGTAGTGGTGCGCATCGAGGTAGCCCTCGCTGCCGCCGAAGGCCCAGGCCTGCTGCAGCCTCATCATGATGGCGTCGGCGAAGCCGCGCAGCAGCATCACGATGCCGAGGATGATGTACATGATGCCGATTTTCTTGTGGTCGACCGAGGTCAGCCACTCGCGCCACAGCCAGCCCCACAGGCGGTACTTGCTGACCACGGCCACCAGCGCGATCGCCAGCACGGCGACCACGATGAAAGTCCAGACGAGGATGGGTTCATGGACGGGGAAGGACTCCCACGTCAGTCGGCCGAAGATCAGTCGGGTCAGCGAAGTCTCGTTCACGGTGCGGCATCTCCGGGCGCGGCGGCCGTGGCGCCGCCGGCGCCATGATCACGGTGCACCATCAGCTCGCTCATGCACGGCGTTCCCGGCTCGATGCAGCGCTCGACGGTGCGGCGGAAGAGATCCTGGTCGATGCTGGCGAAGTGCATCACCGGCACCCGCTCGGAGGGTTCCAGAAGCTCGCGGTATGCCGGCAGGTCGAAGGCGTTGCCGCTCTGGCGGACCCGGCCCACCCAGTTCTCGAAACCGGCGTCGTCGACGCCTTCGAACCGGAAGCGCATGTGGGTGAATCCCGCGCCGCTGTAGTTGGCGGAATAGCCATGCGACTCCACCTCGCGATCGAGCACCGCATGCAGCTGGCTGCGCATGCCCGGCATCGCATAGATCATGCCCGCCAGGGTAGGCACGTAGAAGGTGTTCATCATGTTGGAGGAAGTGATGTCGAAGCGCACCTGGCGTTGCACCGGCAACACCAGCTCGTTGACCGTGGCCACGCCCTGCTCGGGATAGATGAACAGCCACTTCCAGTCCAGCGACACCACCTGCACCACCAGCGGTTTCTCGTCCCGCCTGCTGTCGAGCGGCCGGAAGGGATCGAGCAGGTGGGTACTGGCCCACGTCAACGCCCCCAGCGCGATGATGATGAGCAACGGCGCGGACCAGATCGCCAGTTCCAGGGTGGTGGAGTGGTCGAATCCGGGATCGTAGGTACCCTTGCCGCCCTTGCGGTAATGCCACGCGAAGACCACCGTGAGGATCATCACGGGCACGATGATCAGCAGCATCAGGCCCGTGGATATGTAGATGAGGTCGCGCTGCTGCCGCGCGACGTCCCCGGCGGGATCGAGTACTGCACTGCCGCATGAAACCAGGAGGCAGGCCAGCGGTAGCAGGGCCAGCGCCCTGTGGCGCTTGAGCTTCAGGACATGTGTGATCTGCTGCAGCAAGTCAGCTCTCTGGATGCGTGCTGTCGCGGATATGCGGAACATGCTCCCGATGTCGCCCCCTGTGCAAGTAGGGATTTCCGTATTGCAAACCGCTCCGGCCTCGTGCGATAAGGGCTCGCGACCCAAGGTTCCGGCATGACTATTCCCGCGTCCCCGGCCAACTCGTCCGAACTCGAACGCGATGCGCGCCTCGTGAACGCGCGCCACGGCACCGTTTCACCCGGCGACATCGTGGTGGGCGTCGTCATCGGCCGCACCAGCGAGTTCTTCGACTTCTTCGTCTACGCCATCGCCTCGGTGCTGGTGTTCCCTTCGGTGGTCTTCCCTTACGTCGACCCGCTGACCGGCACACTGTACTCGTTCGCGATCTTCTCGCTGGCCTTCGTCGGCCGGCCCATCGGCACGCTGCTGTTCACCGCCATCGACAGCCGGCATGGCCGGGGCGTCAAGCTGACCATCGCGCTGTTCCTGCTCGGCGGGTCGACGATGGTGATCTCGCTGCTGCCGGGGCACGCGCAGGTCGGTGCGTTGAGCGCGTGGCTGCTGGCATTCTTCCGCCTCTGCCAGGGCATCGCCTGGGGCGGCGCCTGGGACGGGCTGCCCTCGCTGCTGGCGTTGAATTCACCCAGGGGCAATCGCGGCTGGTACGCCATGGTGCCGCAGCTGGGCGCCCCGCTGGGCCTGACCCTGGCGTGCGCGCTGTTCGCCTACTTCCTCGCGCTGCTGAGCCACGAGGACTTCATTGCATGGGGCTGGCGCTATCCCTTCTTCGTGGCGCTGGCCATCAACACGGTGGCACTGTTCGCGCGGCTGCGCCTGGTGGCCACGCCCGAGTTCGAGCGCGCCTTCGCCTCGCGCGAGCTCACGCCTTCGCCGCCGTTCCGCACGCTGTTCAGCGAGTGGCGCATCATCGCGCTGGGCGCCTTCGCGCCGCTGGCGAGCTTCGCGCTGTTCCACCTCGTGACGGTGTTCCCGCTGTCGTGGGTGCAGCTGCACACGAAGGACGAACCCGTGCGCTTCCTGATCCTCGAGGCCATCGGCGCGCTGGTGTGCGTGGGCGCCATCATGACCTCGGGTTTCCTTGCCGACCGCGTCGGCCGGCGCGCCGTGCTCGGCATCTCGGCCGTGCTGATCGGAGCGTACAGCGGCTTTGCGCCGCAGCTGCTGGGCGCAGGCACCCTCGGCGAGGCCGTCTACATGATCGGCGGCTTCGTGCTGCTGGGGCTTTCCTTCGGCCAGTCCTCCGGCGTGATCAACAACAAGCTGCCGCCCTTGCACCGCTACACCGGTGCGGCGATCGTGTCCAACTCGGCGTGGTTCATCGGCGCGGGATTCGCGCCGCTGGTGGCACTGCTGCTGGCCTCGCACCTGGGCCTGTGGGCCGTGGGCCTGTACCTGCTGTCGGGCGTGATCTGCACGCTGACTGCGCTGGCCATCAACCGCGACTGGGCGGCACGCGAGAGCGCCTGACCGTTCGCGCCGCTGCACCGGCTGCGGCAGCACGCCGCGCCGATTTCAAGTCTTGTTGGGGGCAGGCGCATTCTGCATAGTTCGGCTCCCTTCCCAGCGAGAGCCGAAGTGCTGCCCCCGATCGAATCCCGCATCGCCCTGGAACTTTCCATCAGGCCGGCGCAGGTCGCCGCGGCCATTGCGCTTCTCGACGGCGGCGCCACGGTGCCGTTCATCGCCCGCTACCGCAAGGAGGCCACCGGCGGCCTCGACGACGCGCAGCTGCGCACGCTGGCCGACCGGGTGGTCTACCTGCGCGCCCTGGAGGAAAGACGCGCGGCGGTGCTCAGGAGCATCGAGGACCAGGGCAAGCTCACGCCCGAGCTGAAGGCGCAGATCGAATCCGCCGACAGCAAGCAGCGCCTCGAGGACCTGTACCTGCCGTACAAGCCCAGGCGCCGCACCCGTGCGCAGATCGCCCGCCAGGCGGGACTGGCGCCGCTGGCCGAGGCGCTGCTGGCCGATCCCACGCTGGACCCCGCCACCGAGGCGGCACGCTTCCTGCGCGAGCCCTTCACCAGCGAGGAAGGCGACAACCCCGGCGTGGCCGACGTGAAGTCGGCGCTGGAGGGCGCGCGCCAGATCCTGATCGAGCAGTTCGCCGAGGATGCGGAGCTGCTGGGCCAGCTTCGCGCCCACGTGCAGGAGAACGCGCTGGTGGTGTCGAAGGTGGTCGAAGGCAAGGAGGAAAGCGGCGCCAAGTTCCGCGACTACTTCGACTACTCCGAGCCGCTGTCGCGCGTGCCCTCGCACCGCGCGCTGGCGCTGTTCCGCGGCCGCAGCGAGGAAGTGCTGCGCGTGTCGCTGAAACTGCCGGAGGAGCTGGCCGCTTCCGGGGCGCCGGGCCACGTGCCCAATTCCTGCGAGGTGAAGATCGCCGCGCGCTTCGGCGTGGCCGACAGGGGACGCCCGGCCGACGCCTGGCTGCGCGACACCGTGCGCTGGGCCTGGCAGTTCAAGCTGGCGCTGCAGATCGAGGCGGAGATGTTCGTGGCGCTGCGCGAGCGCGCCGAGGATGAAGCCATCCGCGTGTTCGGCAGCAACCTGCGCGACCTGCTGCTGGCCGCGCCCGCCGGCGCGCGCGTCACCATGGGGCTCGATCCGGGCATCCGCACCGGCGTCAAGGTCGCGGTGGTGGACCGCACCGGCAAGGTGGTCGACACGGCCACCGTGTATCCCTTCCCGCCGCGCAACGACCTGGAAGGCACGCTCAGGACGCTGGCGCAGCTGGTCGAGAAGCACCAGGTCGAGCTCATCGGCATCGGCAACGGCACGGCCTCGCGCGAAACCGACCGGCTGGCGGCCGAACTGGTCCGGCGCTGCGCACCGCGGCGCCTCGCCAAGGTGGTGGTCTCCGAGGCCGGCGCGTCGGTGTACTCGGCCTCGGAGCTCGCCTCGAAGGAACTGCCCACGCTGGACGTCAGCCTGCGCGGCGCGGTGTCGATCGCACGGCGCCTGCAGGACCCGCTGGCCGAACTGGTGAAGATCGACCCGAAGTCGATCGGCGTGGGCCAGTACCAGCACGACGTCAACCAGGCGCAGCTCGCGCGCTCGCTGGATGCCGTGGTCGAGGACTGCGTGAACGCCGTGGGCGTGGACGTGAACACCGCCTCGCCGGCGCTGCTGGCGCGCGTGTCGGGCCTGACTGCCTCGCTGGCCGAGAACATCGTCGCGCACCGCAACCAGCATGGCGCCTTCCGCGACCGTCGCCAGCTCAAGAACGTGCCGCGCCTCGGTCCCAAGGCCTTCGAGCAGGCGGCGGGTTTCCTGCGCATCATCGACGGCGACAATCCGCTCGATGCCTCGGCCGTGCATCCCGAGTCCTATCGCGTGGTCGAGCGCATCCTGGTGGACCTGAAGCGGCCGCTGAAGGAAGTGATGGGCAACAGCAGCCTGCTGGTGCGCCTCGATCCACAACGCTACACCGACGAGCAGTTCGGCCTGCCCACGGTGCGCGACATCCTGAAGGAGCTGGAAAAGCCCGGCCGCGATCCGCGCCCGGAGTTCCGCACCGCCGCCTTCAAGGACGGCGTCGAGGACCTGGAGGACCTGGAACCGGGCATGCTGCTCGAGGGCGTGGTCACCAATGTGACCAACTTCGGCGCCTTCGTCGACATCGGCGTCCACCAGGACGGCCTGGTGCACATCTCGATGCTCTCGAACCGATTCGTGAAGGATCCGCGCGAGGTGGTGAAAGCCGGCGACGTGGTCCAGGTGAAGGTGCTGGAGGTGGACCTGCAGCGTCGGCGCATCGCGCTGACCATGCGTCTCGACGACGCCGCGCCCCGCGAGCGCGCACCGCGCAACGATGCGGGCGGTCGCACGGGTGGCGGGCGGCGTGACGCGCCCCGGCGCCCATCCGCCGGCCGGAGCGCCGCTCAAGGCAATGGCATGATGGCCGAGGCGTTGCGGCGGGCCCTGGGCAAGTGAACCCTGCGGGAGGCCAGATTGCGGTGCCGGCCACCGCCCTCGACCTGTTCTTCAGGAGGTTGCTGGTACCGGCCGGTCCCGACACCTTCAATCCCTGGCTGGAACAGGACCCCGGCACCGACGCGGTGCCGGACGCCGCCGCGGGACGCCTCGGGCGACTGAAGTCCTTCTTCTCGGCCCGTCCGCGCTGGCTGCTTCTGGGTGAGGCGGCGGGATACCAGGGCGCCCATGTCAGCGGCATCCCCTTCACCAGCGAGCGCCTGATGCTGGAGGGCGCGATCCCGCGCATCGACCTCGGTGGCCGCCGTCTCTCCACCCGGGCACGGCCCTGGAGCGAACCCTCGGCCACCACGGTGTGGGGCACGCTGCACGCGCTGGGCCGCGCAGGGGACACCTGGCTGTGGAACGCATTCCCCTGGCATCCGCACCGGCCGGGTGTGCTGCAGTCGAACCGCACACCGCTCCCGTCCGAGCGCCGCGCAGGACTGCCGGTACTGGAGGCACTGCTGGCTGCCCTGCCGGGCGTGCGCTGCTTCGCGGTGGGGCGCAATGCCGCGGCCTCGCTGTCCGACCTCGGCATCGCCGCCACGCCGCTGCGCCATCCCTCCATGGGCGGAGCCACGGAGTTCCGCGAGGGCCTCAGGCGCGCACTGGCGGACGAGACCTGGGCTGGCAGTACAATCGGGACATGAAGTACCTGCACACGATGGTCCGCGTCACGGACCTTGATGAATCCCTGCGCTTCTACTGCGACGCGCTCGGCCTCGAGGAGGTGAACCGCAAGGAGGTTCCCCAGGGCCGCTTCACGCTGGTGTTCCTGGCCGCGCCGGGCCAGCACGAAGCGCAGGTGGAACTCACGTACAACTGGGATCCGGAGCAGTACACCGGCGGCCGCAACTTCGGCCACCTCGCCTACGAGGTGGACGACATCTACGCGGCCTGCGAGCGCCTGCAGCGCCATGGCGTGCAGATCCTGCGTCCGCCGCGCGACGGCCGCATGGCCTTCGTGCGCTCGCCGGACCAGATTTCCATCGAACTGCTGCAGAAGGGCGAGCCGCTGCCGCCGCGTGCGCCCTGGAACGAGATGCCGAACGTCGGCACGTGGTGATGACGCGGGGCCGGGGACTCGCCCGGCCCGGCCGCATGTTCAGTCCTTGAAGAAGGGCTCGACCTTGCCGCGCAGCAGGATGGTCAGCGGCTTGCCGCGGCGATCCAGCGTCCGGCCGACGGCCGAGCGGATCCAGCCCTCGGAAACGCAGTACTCCTCGACATTGGTGCGCTCGATGCCGTTCAGGCGGATGCCCACGTTGCGGGCGAGGACCTTCTCGTCATAGTAGGGACTGGAAGGATCGACGCACAGGCGATCGGGCAGCGTATCGGACACTTTCGGGCCTCCATCGGAAAGCCCGGAATATAAAGGACCCGCGCGGGGCGCGCAGCCTCTCACCAGCCGAAGACCTGCCGCTCGCCGCGCACGTCGGCGCCGCCGCGCAGCGTGCCATGGCGCGCGTCCACGCCCACGGCCACGCCCGCGGTGGCGATGTCATAGGCGCCCAGCACGCGCACCCGATGGCCGCGGCGCATCAGCCCGGTGATCACTTCCGCCCCCAGGGACGATTCGACGTCGAGGCCGCCGGGCGTATCCTGCTTCTCGCCGAAGGATCCGTGGAAATGCGTGGACTCGATCCGCGGCGCTTCCAGCGCCTGCTGCAGGTTGTACCGGCCGAGTACCACGTTGAGGATGGTCTGCGCGATGTGCTGGTCCTGCCCGTCGCCGCCCGGCGTGCCCACCGCCATTAACGGCCTGCCGTCCAGCGTGACGATGGTGGGAGAAAGTGTGGTGCGCGGCCGCTTGCCCCCCGCCAGCACGTTTGGACTGGCCGGATCCAGGTCGAATACCGTGAGCCGGTTGGAAAGCGGCACGCCGGTGTCGCCCGCGATGTAGGCGCCACCCATCAGCCAGCCGGAACTGGGCGTGCAGCTGAACAGGTTGCCCCTGGCATCCACCACCTGCACGGCGGTGGTATCGCCGAAGGGATCGCCCGGCCGGCCGAGACGCCGCGGCACGAAGGCATTGGCGGGACGTTTGCCGCCCTTCTGGTGCGCGTAGGGATTGCCGTAGCGATGCTCCAGCGAGGCCTCCGCGCGGATCAGCTTCGCGCGCTCCGCGGCGTAGGTTTTCGACAGCAGGCCTTCCGCCGGCACGTCGGCGAACAGCGGATCGCCGAACCAGGCATTGCGGTCGTCGAAGGCCAGCTTCATCGCCTCGGCCAGGGTGTGCAGGTACTGTTCGCTGCCGTGGCGCATCTTCTCGATGCCCGCAGCCTCGAGGATGTTCAGCGTCATCAGCAGCGTGGGCCCCTGGCTCCAGAAGCCCGGCTTGTGGATTTCGTAACCATGGAAGCGCGTGCTGACCGGGGCCTCTACCCTGCCGTGGTAACCGGCCAGGTCCTCGTAGTCGAGCAGCCCGCCGTCGGCCTGCACGGCCCTGGCGATGCGGCGCGCGATGTCGCCCTTGTAGAACGCATCGCGTCCCGCCTCGATGGCCTTCTCGCGATCGGCGCCCGCCGAAAGCGCCGCGCGTTCGGCCGCAACGATGGCGCGCAGGGTGGCCGCGAGATTGGGCTGGCGGAACATCTCGCCCGGTTCGGCCACCCGGCCCTCGGGATAGTAGGTCAGGCGCGAGGATTCCCAGCGCGAGGTGGCCTCGCGGTAGACCAGCAGCGCCATGCGCAGGCCGCCGTACATCGGGAAGCCGTCGGCGAGCTGGATCGCCGGTTCCATCACCTGCGCCAGCGACAGCGTGCCGAAGCGCTGCAAGGTCAGTGCCATGGAGTCGACGACGGCGGGCACGGTGCCTGCATTGGGCCCGTTGCCGGGAATCACGCCGCGCGTGAAGTACTCGGGCCTGGCGGCCCTGGGTGCCGTGCCCTGGCCGCTGATCACGCTGACGCGGCGGGTGGCGGCCTGGTACACCACCGCGGGCGCCTCGCCGCCCAGCCCGAAGTGCGAGATCTCGTTCACCGCGGCGGCGAGCACGGCCGCCACTCCGGCATCAATGGCATTGCCGCCCGCGGCCAGGATGCGCAGGGCGGCATCCACGGTGTACTGCGTGCCGGCGGCGACCACGCCATGCGTGCCGTAGACCTCGGGCCTGAGCGTCAGGATCTCTTCGACGCGGCGCATGCCGCCGCCGGCGGCGGCCGGAGGGGAGGACTGCGCCCACCCGGCGGCAGGCAGGGTGGAGAGGGCTGCTGCAATCGAGAGCCGGTGGAAGTCGCGACGAGTGGCCATGCAGTCCTTCCCGCTGGATTTCCTCCGAGGCTAACGCCTCAGCCGGGGCCTGACCAGCGCCAGTCGATCACCGCGGTCCGCAGGCCTGGCTGGCGGCGGATCCTCGGCAAGACGCCAACCTGCCCGGCCCTGGCCGTGCGGCGCCGCGGTTCAGCCCCCGCGCCACAGCGCGCGGCGGATCAGCTCCAGCGCCACCAGGCTCAGCAGCACGCGGAATACCAGCCTGAACACGTGCTCCGG
>QGUX01000090.1 GCA_003242275.1 Pseudomonadota bacterium
CGGGAACGGTCGCGTCCCCCGTTTTTCCCCTTGTGGACCCGGAGGTGGAAACCCCTGGGGCCGCTGGGGCCGGCAAACCCCCGGCCATTCTGCCCGGGGGGGAAGCTGCCGAGCTGCCCCCACCAGTCACCGCCGGCGGCAGCGGCGGCTGGTGCCGGCGTGGCGGCGCGCGCCTGGGCGGGTGCGCCGGCGCTGGACGCCGGGGCCGAGGACGTTGCCGGCGCCGGCGCCGTGCGTGAAGGCTGCTGTGCACGGGGGGCCGTGGCGGTCCGCGAATCCTCCGGCCTGGCACTGGCCGCGGAGCCGGACGGTTCACGGGTGGCGGCGGGCGGCCCGGAAGATGCCGCGGAAGCCGGGCCCGCCGGATCTGCCGTGGACGGCTGCGCGACGGAGGGTGGCGGCGTGACCGGCGGCGGCACGGCCTGGGTATTGGCCGGTGGTTCCTGGGTCCGCCCGGTCAGCGCAGCGGATGCATTCGACGGGCCCAGCGGCAGCTCGTACGTGGTCAGCGCGGGATCGGTTTCGGCAACGGGTTCACCGCCGCCGCGCGTCCCCTTCCCCGGTCCCGACAGCATTTCGGGAACGACGATGGCGGCCGCGGCAACCAGGATGACGGCGCCGGTGAGGCGATCTCGAGTGGCCCTTTCCACGACCCTCAGTATAGACGCTAGAACAGCCCGAGCTGTTCCAGCGCCGGCGCCACCGCGAGGAAGGAACCGCAGACCACGATGCGGTCACCGGGTGCGGCCGCCGCCGCCGCGGCACGCATTCCCGCCGCGATGTCGAGGCACTGCGTGGCGCCGGCGAACACGGTCGAGCGCGACGCGAGCGCGCCGGCGGTGAGGCCGCGGGGTGCGTCGAGTCCGCAGACGAACCAGGCGTGCACCTGCCCGGCCAGCGCGCGCGCCACGGCGTCGATGTCCTTGTCGGCCAGGATGCTGGTGACGCACAGCGTGCGGCCGCTGCACGGCCGCTCGGCAAGGTTGCGCGCCAGCGTCGTGGCGGCCGCCTCGTTGTGCGCCACGTCGAGGATCCACTCCACACGGCCGGGCACGACCTGGAAGCGGCCGGGCAGCGCCAGCGACCTGAGCGCCCGCGACACCGCGGGCGCATGGTGCTGCCCGAGCACCCCCATGGCATGCAGCGTGGCCAGCGCCGCGGAGGCATTGGCGAGCTGGCGGCCGCCGGCCAGCGCCGGCAGCGGCAGCTCGCCCAGCACGAACCCGCCGCGGCGGAAGCTCCACTGCTGCCGGTCCGGCTCGTGCACCCAGTCGTAGTCGCGCCCGGCCACCAGCGCCCGCGCGCCGATGCGCCGCGCCTCCTGCTCCACCGCCGGCGTCATCTGCGGATCGGCCATCACGGCGATGTGCCCTGGCCGGAACACGCCGGCCTTCTCCCTGCCGATGGCGTCGATGTCGGTGCCCAGCCAGTCCGCATGGTCGAGGCCGATGGAGCAGACGATGGCGGCCTCGGCATCGACGATGTTGACGGCATCGAGCCGGCCGCCCAGCCCCACCTCGAGCACGGCGAACTCCACCTGGCGGCGGCGGAACACCTCCAGCGCGGCCAGCGCGTTGAACTCGAAGAAGGTCAGCGTGATCCCGCCGCGCGCGGCCTCGATGGCCTCGAAGGCCGAGACCAGCTCGGCATCGCCGGCCTCGGCGCCGTCGACGCGGATGCGCTCGTGGTAGCGCAGCAGGTGCGGCGAGGTGAAGGCGCCGGCCTTGTGTCCCAGCGCGCGCAGCAGCGCCGCGAGGCAGGCAACCGTGGAACCCTTGCCATTGGTGCCGGCCACGGTGATGACGCGCGCGGCCGGCGGCAGCAGCCCCATGCGGCGGGCGACCTCGCGCACGCGCTCGAGCGTGAGGTCGATGCCCGTGGAGTGCACGATCTCCTGGAGACGCAGCCAGTCCTCGAGGCTGCGGGGTGAAGGCATGGTATCGGTCAGGATTCGGCGGCGGCCGCCTGCGACTCGCTGATCACCAGCGGCGGCTTCTTCATCATCAGCCGCAGCAGCCGCGCGATCTGGTCGCGCTGCTCGCGGCGGTCCATGATCAGGTCGATGGCGCCCTTCTCGAGCAGGAACTCGGCGCGCTGGAAGCCCTCCGGCAGGGTTTCGCGCACGGTCTGCGTGATCACGCGCGGGCCGGCGAAGCCGATCAGCGCGCGCGGCTCGGCGATGTTCAGGTCGCCCAGCATCGCCAGGCTGGCCGACACGCCGCCGGTGGTCGGATCGGTCATCACCGACACATAGGGCAGTCCCTCGCGCGCCAGGCGCGCCAGCGCGGCGCTGGTCTTGGCCATCTGCATCAGCGACAGCAGCGCCTCCTGCATGCGCGCGCCGCCCGAGGCGGAGAAGCACACCAGCGGCGCGCGCTCGGCAATGGCGCGCATCGCGGCGCGATGGAAGCGCTCGCCCACCACCGAGCCCATCGAGCCGCCGAGGAAGGCGAACTCGAAGGCACAGGCGATGACGGGCTCGCCGTGCAGCCGGCCGGCCATCGCCACCAGCGCGTCGCGCTCCGAAGTGGACTTCTGCGCGGCGGCGAGGCGGTCCTTGTAGCGCTTGGAGTCGCGGAACCTGAGTGGATCCTCCGGCGAGACGGCGGCGCCGATCTCCACGCCGGAATCCGGATCGAGGAAACGCTGCAGCCGCTCGCGCGCGCGCATGCGCATGTGGTGGCTGCACTTGGGGCAGACGTGCAGGTTGCGCTCGAGT
Organism: Pseudomonadota bacterium; assembly: GCA_003242275.1. Next base: position 2,720 of record QGUX01000090.1, read on the forward strand.
TCCGCACGGTACAGCACCGCATCACAGGCCGGGCACTTGATCCACAGGCCCTCGGGCACGGAGCGCACGCGCCGCTCGGTCTTGATGCGCGAAGGGACGATCTTTTCGAACCAGGACATTCCTACCCCAGGAGGTCGGCCGGACAGCCGGCCGGGCCTGCCATCATATCGGAATCATCCGGCAGGCCGAACACTGGCGGGTAATGAACCCGCCAGAAATACAGTCCTGCGGCCGGCGCCGTGGCGGGCGCGATACGGCGGTCGCGTGCCGCCAACACTTCGGCCGCGTATTCCGGTGGCGCCTCGCCCATGCCGACGTGGATCAGCAGGCCGGCGATGTTGCGCACCATGTGGTGAAGGAAGGCGTTGGCAGTGACTTCCAGCAGCACGAAATCACCATGCCGCTCGACCCGGAGCGCGGTCAGGTCGCGCACCGTCGAGCGCGCCTGGCACTCGGCGGCACGGAAGGAACTGAAGTCATGGCTGCCGACGAGGTATGCCGCGGCGGCGCGCATCGCCCCCACGTCCAGCGCCCGGTGCAGGAAGGCCGCGCGTCCGGCGGCCAGCGCGCTGCGCGCCGAACGATTGAGGATGCAGTAACGGTACGTTCGCGCGATGGCGCTGTAGCGCGCATGGAAGTGCCCGGGCACGTACCGCGCCCAGCGCAGCGCGATGCCCGATGGCAGGTGCGTGTTCGCGCCCAGCACCAGCGAACGCTCGCTGCGCTCCGCGTCGGACTCGAAGTGCCCCACCTGCCCGCGCGCGTGCACGCCGGCGTCGGTGCGGCCCGCGGCGGTGACCTCGACGGGATGATCGCAGATGCGCGCCAGTGCTTCCTGCACGGTGCGCTGGATGGACGGCGCTTCGGCCTGCTGCTGCCAGCCGGCGAAGCCGCTGCCGTCGTACTCGATGCCGACGGCGATCCTCGGCATGGGACTGCGTCAGCCAGGAATGGAATCGAGCAGGCGCTGGGCTTCCTTGCGCTGCGAGTCGGAGCCTTCCTGCAGCACCTCGTTGAGGATGCTGCGCGCGCCGTCCGGGTCGCCCATGTCCATGTAGGCACGCGCCAGGTCGAGCTTGGTGCCCACCTCGCTCATCGTCACCGGCTCCAGTTCCTTCTGGATGTCGCCGTCGATGCGCGTGTCGTCGAGCGTGGAGGGATCGATGCGCTGCGTCTCGTGCCACTCGTCGGCGGGCTTGTCGCCCGAACCCACGTCGAGGTCCAGCTCGCCCGGCGCGTCCGCGTCGAGGACCGGCGCCTTGCCGGTCTCGCCGATGCTGAAGTCGATGTCGAGGCCGGTGTCGGTGCCGCCCAGGTCCAGGTCGGTCAGCGGCAGCATCTCGGTGCGCTGGCTGGCGTCGGCGCTGGCGAGCAGCTCGCGCGAGGTTTCGTCGAGGCCGGCGACCAGCGTGGGCGCATCGGGCGCGGCCTCCTCGTCAGCCGCGGCCGGCACCATGCCCGTGCCGGTGGCCTCCAGCTTGCCAAGGTCCAGGCCCAGGTCATCGAGCGCCAGCTCGGCGGTCTGGTCCGGCGAGCCGGTGAAGGAGCCGTGGGCGTCGAGCTTGCCGGCCAGCGTATCGTCGATGTCGAGCGCCGGCTGCTCCACCGTCGGCTCGTTGATGGCATCCAGCCCGGGCTGCCCCATCTGGCGCGTGGGGGCGGTCGGCGCGCCGTCGCCGCGCGCGGGCTCGTCGAGCATGAAGTCGAGGCTGCCGCCGTCATCCTCCAGCGGCTTGACCGTCGCGGTGGCTTCCTCGCCCAGGTTGACGTCCAGCCCGGCGTCGCCGCCGGCGGCCGGACCGGGCAGGTCGAAGTCGACCAGGTTCTGGCCGCCCTCGAGGTTGAGGTCCACCGAGGTCTGCGGGGCGACGGCAGCGGTCTGGTGGAACAGCACGTCCTCGGGGGCGAGCTGCTTGCCCATGATGACGACCTTCTCCCACTCGCCCGGCGGCGCGGAATCGCGCGTGCGGGCGAGGTCACGGGCCGTCTGCAGGAACTGCTCCTTGTTGCCCCACACGAAATAGACTTCGAGGAGCTTGAGCTTGAGGTCGCGGCGTTCCGGCTCGCGGTCGAGCGCGGCCTTCACCAGGTCGGCCGCCTGGTCGTACAGGCCGTACGCCATGTGGAAATCGGCCTCGGCCAGCGGGTCGCCCTGCTCCAGCGCCGCCGTGCCCATGGTGGTGCTGGCGCCCTCCTCGAGATCCACCGTCTGCGTCTCGCGGCGCATGGTGCCGGTGCGCTCGTGCGCGCCGCTCTCCTCGACCACGATGTTGGAGTCGCGGCCATCGGCGGGCTTGCGCAGCGGGAAGGTGTCGGAAGAGGCGTCGCGCTCGCGCGGCAGCGTCAGCTCGTCCAGCGACGGCGCCAGCGGGGCGAACGAAGCGGCCGCCTCGCGACGGCGGCGCACGGCCACCAGCGCCAGCAGCGCGAGGATCACCGCCAGCAGGCCCGCGGGAACGAACCAGTAGCTCTTCAGCGTGTCGAGCAGGCCGCCCGAGGTGTCCTCGGCAGCGGGGGCCGCGGCCGGGGCCGGGGCCGGTTCGGCTGCCGGTTCGCCGGCTGGCTCCTCGGAAGCAGCCTCGGCGGGCTCGGATCCGGTGGCGTCCGGCGGCGCGACTTCGACCTCGTCCTCTTCGGCCGCAGCCTCGCCGGCGGAGGGGGTGGTGTCGCCGCCGGCCTGGCCCTGCAGGCGCGCCAGGTCCGGGCTCTCCACGGCCAACGGACGCTCGGGCGTGGCCGGCGCGGCCGGGCCGCCGGCGCCGGCATCCTCGCCGGAAGGCGAGCCGCCGGCGGTGCCGCCGGGACCGCCCGGGGGCACCAGGCGCAGGCGCGCCTCGACCCCGGTGGCGGGCGCGGGCGTGGACTCGCGCCAGGCCGCCATCTGGCTGCGGACCTCGGCCAGGGCCTCGGCCTGGCTGATCGCGGCCACCGCGGCGGAGTCGGGAATCTGCAGGGTCGCGCCGGCCTGCAACAGGTTGATGTTGCCGCCGAAGGCCTGCGGGTTGGCGCGGTAGATGGCAATCATGGCGCGCGTGGCATCCGCGGCGCCGAACTCGCGGGTGGCGATGCGCGACAGCGTGTCGCCGCGCTGCACCACATACGGGCCGCCGGCCGCGGTCACCGGCTGGGCCGGCATGGGCGGGGGCACGGGGGCCGGAGCCTGCTGCACCGGCGCCGGCGCCGGCGCGGGCGCCTGGGGCTGGGGCGGCCGGACCGTGGCGGCCGGCGCATCGCCCACCGAGGGCGCCGCCACCGGCGGGGCCGGCGCCGCCTGGGACTGGAAGGTGGGCGGATCGAGCAGCAGGGTGTACTCGCGCAGCACGCGGCTGCCGCTGCTGCGCACGTCCACCAGCAGCACCACGAAGGGCTCGACGATGGGCTGCGCGGAGCTGAGGCGAATGATGTTGCGGCCGTCGGCCAGGCGCTCGGCGCGCACCTGGATGCCGGTCAAAAAGCCCGGATAATCAAGGCCGTTGCGAATGAAATCGTCACGCGAGGCAAGCTTGACTTCGAGCGTGTTCAGCTCGTCGGGAGTGGCGAAGAGCTCGATTTCCGCGTTGAGCGGGGCGTTGAGGAAGGACCTGACGGTTTCATCCCCGAGGCCGAGGGCCATGGACAGGCCCGGCACTGCCGTCAGCAGTGCGGCCGCGCTCACGAATCTAAAACGCATCAGGACTCCCCACGAGACCCTTCAGAACCGAATCCTGATGGGAAACATAAGCTTGGATTCGATATCTCGCATTGACGCAAGTCACACGAATATAACTTAACTCACAAGTACTCGCGGGCCAAAATTTCGGCGATCTGCACGCTATTGGTGGCCGCGCCCTTGCGCACATTGTCCGCCACCACCCACAGGTCGAGGCCGCGCTCGTGCGAGATATCCTCGCGGATCCGGCTGACATAAACCGTGTCGTGGCCCGCAGCTTCGGTGGCTGCCGTCGCATATCCCCCCGGGACCCGCTCGTCGAGCACCGTGACGCCCGGGGCCTTGCGCAGCAGCTCGGTGGCCTCCGCCGCGGTGATCTTGCGCCGCGTCTCGATGTGCACCGCCTCGGAGTGGCCGAAGAACACCGGCACGCGCGCCGCGGTGGGATTCACCAGGATGGTCTGGTCCTCCAGGATCTTGCGCGTCTCCCACACCATCTTCATCTCTTCCTTGGTGTAGCCGTTGTCCTGGAACCGGTCGATCTGCGGCACCACGTTGAAGGCGATGCGCTTGGCGATGACCTTCGGTTCGACGGGACGGCCGTTGAGCAGCTCGCCGGCCTGGTACGCGAGTTCGTCCACCGCTTCCTTGCCCGCGCCGGACACCGACTGGTAGGTGGCGACGTTGATGCGCTCGATGCCCACCGCGTCGTGGATGGGCTTGAGCGCCACCACCATCTGGATGGTGGAGCAGTTGGGATTGGCGATGATGCCGTGCTTGCGGTAGCCGGCGATGGCGTGCGGATTGACCTCGGGCACCACCAGCGGGATGTCGTCCTGGTAGCGGAACTGCGAGGTGTTGTCGATCACCACGCAGCCGGCCTGGCCGGCGATGGGCGCGTACTTCGCCGACACTTCCGCGCCGGCGGAGAACAGGCCGATGTCGGCCTGCGAGAAGTCGAAGGTCTCCACGTCGATCACGGGATAGCTCCTGCCCTTCAGCGTCACCGTCCTGCCCAGCGAGCGGCTGCTCGCCAGCGGATACAGCTCGCTGACGGGAAAGTCGCGTTCCCCGAGGACGCTGATCATCGTGTCGCCCACCAGGCCCGTGGCCCCCAGGACGGCAACTCGGAAACCCTTGCTCATCGTATTCCTCTGCAATGAATGAACCGGTCGCGGCGACCCGCCCCGCCGCGCGCAGGTCAGGGAGGGGTCAGATCGCGGGCGTGGATGATCTCACATCCGCATTCTGCGCCCGGTGACGCAGGTAGTGGTCCATCAACACCAGCGCCAGCATGGCCTCGGCGATGGGCGTGGCGCGCAGGCCCACGCAGGGGTCGTGGCGGCCGGTGGTGACGACGTCGACGGGATTGCCGGCCACGTCGATGGTGCGACCCGGCACCTGGATGCTGGAAGTGGGCTTGAGCGCAATGTGGGCGATGATGTCCTGGCCCGTGGAGATGCCGCCAAGGATGCCGCCGGCATGGTTGGAGGCGAAGCCCTGCGGCGTCAGTTCGTCGCGATGCAGGCTGCCCCGTTGCGATGCAACAGCCACGCCGTCGCCGATCTCCACCGACTTCACCGCGTTGATGCTCATCAGCGCATGGGCGATCCCGGCGTCGAGGCGGTCGAACACCGGCTCGCCCAGGCCCACCGGCACGCCGCGCGCGACCACGGTGAGCTTCGCGCCCACCGAGTCGCCCTCGCTGCGCAGCTTCCAGATGTAGTCCTCCAGTTCCTGCACGCGCGAGGGATCGGGACAGAAGAAGGGATTGCCGTACGCCGCCTCGGGGTCGACCGGGTCGAGCCGGATCTCGCCGATCTGGGTGACGTAGCCGTGGATGCGCACGTTCAGGCGCGTGGCGAGGTACTTGCGCGCGATGGCGCCGGCCGCCACGCGCATCACCGTCTCGCGCGCCGAGGAACGGCCCCCGCCACGGTAGTCGCGGATGCCGTACTTCTGCTGGTAGGTGTAGTCGGCGTGCCCGGGACGGAAGCGGTCCTTGATCTTCTCGTAGTCGCGCGAGCGCTGGTCGGTGTTCTCGATCATGAGGCCAATGGGCGTGCCCGTGGTCACGCCCTCGAACACGCCGGAGAGGATGCGCACCTGGTCCGGCTCCTTCCGCTGGCTGGTGAAGTGCGAGGTGCCGGTGCGGCGGCGCTCGATGTCGGCCATCAGGTCCGCCTCGGTCAGCGGCAGGCCCGGCGGACAGCCATCGACGATGGCGCCCAGCGCCGGCCCATGGCTCTCGCCGAAGGTCGTGACCACGAAGGACTTGCCGAAACTGTTACCCGACACTGCCGGACCTCAACGCCGCCTTGAGCTGCGCGGCCGTGAGCAGGAACACCCCGCCGCCGCCGCGCTCGAACGACAACCACACGAAGGGCAGTTTCGGGAACGCGCGGCGCACGCGCGTCTCGGTATTGCCCACTTCAACGACCAGCACGCCCGCGTCGGTGAGGTGGCGGGCTGATTCACGAAGCAGCACGCGCACCGCGTTCATGCCGTCCCGCCCCGAGCGCAGCGCCCCCTCGGGCTCGTGCGCGTACTCGGGCGGCAGGCCGTTGAACTCCGCCGTGCCCACGTAGGGCGGATTGCTGACGATGATATCGTAGCGGCGGGCGCCCAGTTTCGCGAAGAAATCCGACTTCACCAGGCGCACGCGGCGCGTGAGGCCCAGCGCCTGGCGGTTGATGCGCGCCACGGCCAGCGCCTCCGGGTCGACGTCCACGGCATCGACCCTGGACTTCGGGAAGTACACGGCGCAGGCCAGCGCGATGCAGCCGGAACCCGTGCCGAGGTCAGCAATCCGGCGCACCGCCGCGGGATCCACCCAGGGAGAGAACTGGTTTTCCACCAGCTCGGCGATGGGCGAGCGCGGGATCAGCACGCGCTCGTCCACGTAGAACGGCAGGCCGGCCCACCAGCAGCGGCGGGTGAGATAGACGGCCGGGATGCGCTCGCGGATGCGCCGGTCCAGCAGCGCCTGGAAGCGCTGCCGTGCGCGCGGGGAAACCGTGCGCCGCAGGTCGCGCTCCTCCAGCGGGCGCCTGAGTCCCATGGCATGCGCCAGCAGCGCCGCCGCATCGTCGACGGGACGCTCCGTGCCGTGCCCGTAGGCGAGCCGTGCGCGCGCCAGGCGTGCGCTCGCCCGCTTCAGCAGCGTCGCGGCATCGCCCGCGCCGGCCGGTGCCTTCGTTGGTGTATGGGATAATCGGCTCATGTCGAAGCGGCGCATCGCACTTTATCTGGTTCCCCTGCTGGTCGTGGCCGCGGCGGCAGGCTACATGGTTTCGCGCGCGCTGACACGTGAAACGCCGCCGCAGGTGGCCGGCGGCACGGTCCTGCCGCAGCCGCGCGCGCTGCCGGCCTTCGGCCTCACCGACCACACCGGCGCGGCCTTCGGCAACGATCGCCTGGGTGGGCAACCCTCGATCCTGTTCTTCGGCTTCACGCACTGCCCGGACGTGTGCCCCTCCACGCTGGCGCTCATGGTGCAGCTGGCACGCGAGCCGTCGCTGTCGCGGCTCCGGCCGGTGTTCGTGACCGTGGACCCGGAGCGCGACGACATCGCCGCGCTGTCGCAGTACGTGAACGCCTTCGGCGACCGGCTGGTCGGGCTGCGCGGCGAGGAGGCGCAACTCGCGCCGCTGCTGGCCGGCCTGGGCGTGGCACATGTGAAGGTCCCGCTGCCCGGCGGCGGCTACACCGTGGATCACTCCGCGGCGCTGTACTACCTCAATGACCGTGGCCAGTGGACTGCCGCCTTCACGCCGCCCTTCGACTTCCCGAAGCTTCGCGAGGACCTGGCGAAGCTCATCGCCAGCGGCTACTGATGCTCGCGAGGCTGAACATCCTGCTGCAGTACGTGCTGCCGCACCATGCGATCTCGCGCTTCACCGGCTGGGTGACGCGCATCCGCTGGCGGCCGTTCAAGGACGCCTTCACCTCCATCTTCATCGCGCTGTACCGGCCGGACCTGTCGGATGCCGCCGAGCCGGACCCGCATGCCTACGAGCATTTCAACGCCTTCTTCACGCGTGCGCTGAAGCCGGGCGCGCGGCCGCTCGAGGGCGACGCCTCCACGCTGGTCAGCCCGGTGGATGGCGCCATGAGCCAGTCGGGCGGCATCGACCGCAACCTGATCCTGCAGGCCAAGGGCTGGAACTACACACTGGAGGCCCTGCTGGCCGGCGCGGCCGACCGGTGGGCGCCGCACTTCTTGCACGGCAGCTTCGCCACCATCTACCTGGCGCCCTGGAACTACCATCGCATCCACATGCCGGCGGACGGCCGGTTGCGCGAGGCCTGGTACGTGCCGGGACGGCTGTTCTCGGTCAGCGCGCTGGCCGCGCGCGAGGTGCCGGACCTGTTCGCGCGCAACGAGCGCATCGTGCTGCTGTTCGACGGGGCGGCCGGGTCGTTCGCACTGATCCTGGTGGGCGCGCTGAACGTGGGCAGCATGGCCACGGTGTGGCACGGCGACGTCACGCCGCGCCGGCCGCGGGTGGCGATGATGCTGCCGCCGCCGCCGGAGGAGCAGCGCTTCCTGGCGCGCGGCGAGGAAGTGGGACGCTTCAACATGGGTTCCACGGTGATCCTGCTGTTCGGACCCGGCGCGGTGGAGCTGGAGGACATCGCGCCGGGCGCCACGATGCGGCTGGGGCAGCGCCTCGGCCGGCTGTCCGCGTCGCGGCCGTGAGCGGCTGGCGGCCTTCGGCGTCACCCGAAACCCTGCGCCGGCGCGCCAGGCTGCTGGCCACGGCGCGCGAGTTCTTCGCGGCGCGCGGCGTGCTCGAGGTCGAGACACCGGTGGCCCTGCAGCACCCCGTCACCGACGTGCAGATCGCCTCGATGGCGCTCCAGGGGGAGCCGCCGCGCTGGCTGCAGACCTCGCCGGAATACCCGATGAAGCGCCTGCTGGCCGCCGGCTGCGGCGACATCTACCAGATCTGCCATGTGTTCCGCGCCGGCGAATCCGGCCGGCTGCACAACCCCGAGTTCACCCTCGTGGAGTGGTACCGGCTGGGCTTCGACCTGGAGCAGATCATGCGCGAGACCGCCGCGCTCGCCGCGGCGCTGCTCGAGGCCGGCGGGGCCGCCGCCCCGCCCTTCGAGGCCCTGAGCTACGCGCCGGCCTTCCAGCGCGAACTCGGCTGCGATCCGCTGTCGGCGCCGCAGCAGGCGCTGGCGCGCCTCGCGGCGGAGCACGGCCTCACCGCCGGCAGCATCGCCGGCCCCAGCCGCGACGACCTGCTCGA
>QGUX01000091.1 GCA_003242275.1 Pseudomonadota bacterium
GGCGTAGGCAGGTAGGGTCGGCAGAAGGAAGTCCCAATCTTCTTGACTGAAGTCCTCCGGCACTGTGAGCACTGCGTCAGGCTTGTCAAAAAGCTGGAAGCGCAAGGCTCGCATGCCTGGTGGCGGTGCGAGGGGGGTACTCACATCCTCATCGTCGCGTTGCTCCCGCTTCGTCGTGTCCGCATTGGCCGACCGCTTGGTAGTAGCCCGAGGGAGCGCCGGGGTCTTTACGTGCGGCGATACCTGGATGCCAGCCGCTTTGGCGGCAGCCAAGAAGAAGCTCATGCACTTCACGACCGTGCTGCCGCTAATCCCTTGCGCCCGAAAGGCATCCTCTACCTGTTTTGTGGTAGCGCGCTTGAGGTCGATTGAGCCGTTAAACAGGAAGGAGTATGATCGTTCAAGCACAGGGCGAAGCAGAGTACCTCGTTGTTCTTCAGGAGAATCAACAAGTTGCTGAAGCTCTTTCGATGGTTCTCCAGTCGGAGAGACCAGCTTGAGGAACTCCAAGGAGGCGATCACGGCAGCCTGAGCGCTGCCAGACATGCCGCGCATCATGCTGCGGTCTATTTGGGTCGGCAGGCCGGTCTCAGCTAAGCTATTGATGAAATTAGTCAAAGTCTTATAGGGCGCGTAAGCCGGTGTTTGACGCTTTGGCTCTTCTGAACTCATGTGGCACCCGATTTCTACTAGAGGCGAGTCACTTATGAACAGAATAGCACAGAAAACAGAGAACGCAACAGACAATTCTGTTGCCATGGGCGGGGAGGCGTGGAACCCCGTTCGCGGGGAGAGGGTGAAGGCGCGCACGGCGAGTGGCAGTGAGGTTGTGCGACGCGTATGGGACGTGAGCGAGCGGCTGGTCTTTCTGTGTAGCGAACGACAGTTCCGCCAGCTTATTGATGGCGTTCAAACGTCCCCTATAGTCGGGTTCCCGAAACGGGACGTGTTCAGGCTGGTCTAGTAGTTTTCTCCGCGAAGCTCGCGGAGAAGACTCGACACCAGCCGCCGCAGGCTAAGCGTTTGGGTCGTTAATTGATCTGTACGTGATCCGCTTGCCCTCAATCGCCTTGAGGGCGTTGATGGCTCTGTCCATGTCATTGCAACCGAGACTCGCGCGGTGGTTGTAGCGGAATGCGAACTCACCGACGTAACGATGCAAGTGTTCGGCGCTGACGTGGTGGTACACGCCGCCGATCCCGCGCTTCAGGATGCCGAAAAATCCTTCGACAGTGTTCGTGTGAACGTCGCCGCGAACATATTCTGTGGCGAAGTGATCGACCGTCTCGTGGCGGAACGCTGTTCCAATCTTGTCATAGACGCGGGCGCTGTCAGTCATCAAGCGCGCCGTTTCTGCGATTTGCCCCTGCAAGATTGGCTTCAGGGTTTCGGCCGTAACGGTGGGTACGTGAAAGGCACGCACACGGCCCTTGCGCTCTACAAGAGCAACAACCTTCTGCTTCTTGCCGATGTGCGACCCCTTGCCTCTGCCCTTGTTCTTGCCGAAGTAGGTCTCGTCGGCCTCGACGACCCCGCTAGACCCAGGACCGCCAAGCTTGTCGCTTGACGTATCGATCATCGCCTCGCGGATGCGGTGCGTAAGGAACCACGCAGTCTTATAAGTCACGCCTAGCGTACGGTGGAGTTGGTGGCTGCTCATGCCCTTCTTGCTGGAGCACAGCAGATAAGCGGCCATGAGCCACTTGGAAAGGGGGATCTTCGAGCGCTCGAAAACGGTGCCCACAGTCACGCTGAACTGTTTACGGCAATCCTTGCACTTCCACAGGCCGGGACGGTGTGCCTTGCCCCTCAGTTGGTAGTGGCCATCGATCGCCCCGCAGTGCGGGCAGACAGGCCCATTCGGCCAGCGAATCTTCTCTAGGTATTCGCGGGCCTTGTTATCGTCGTGAAAGTGCGGGGCATTCAGTACAGCGACCATCGTCGTTCTCCTTGATCCCCATACTGTGCCTTCTGATAGGGTTTGTCAAGTATATAAACTGGATATGCATACAGTCCATGCGTCCCGGAGCGCTAGTGTCCCGGCCGGTTTGCGGCTATACAGGGAGCGACCCACAACAGGGGCGGCTGCGGCAAATGCGGCCGGAGGCGCCACCGTGCAGCGAGGCGGCATGCAGAAGACCACCGTCAGGAAGATGGTTCCCGCCCTGGCCGCCATCGTCCTGGCGTGCAGCGCAACGCCGGCCGCTGCGGCTGGCAAGAATCCCCGCGACGGGAAAATGGACGTCGAGTACGTGGCCCCGGTGCCCGTCACCGATCCCCTGCTGATGGGGGAGTGGCTGATGCGCCTGGCCGGCAGGTATCGCGTCGAGGGCATCATCCCGCGCGGGGAGGAGGCGGATCCTGTCCAGGGCGCGGCGGATTGCCAGCTCGTCGGCGCGGGTCCCGGCCTGCACTGCATCTTCGACATCTGGTGGCCGGAGGACTGGGAGATCACACAGGCGGGCTTCGTCGTGTCACCAGATGGCATTCCCTGGCTCGATCCCTCGATGATGCTGCTGGGCCTGGATCCGGCGCGGCGGGCCGTCAATTTCATGCTGGTGGACAACAAGGGCCTGCCGCAGGGCGGGTCCGGCACCATTGCTGGCGAACGGGCCGTCCTCAAGGGCCCGTGCGCGAATCCGCGGGCGATGTTCGAGCGCCTCGAAGGCCTCTTCGCCGGCAGGTCTGCGACGACCTGCGAGCGTGTGTTCCGCTTCGGACTGCGGACTGGCGACCGGCTGGCCTACCTGGTCATCGAGCTGATGATCAACAACGCGCCGGCGGGGAGGATCGACATGTCCCTGTATCGCGTGGCGTCGGACGATGCGACGCCGAAGCGGAAGAAGAAGCGGCGCCGGGAAGGGACGGCGCAGTGACCGGTGCAATCCCGGTGACCGGTGGCAGCCGGCCCGTGGCGGCATGGCCTCAGCCGGGGACGGGCAGCCACACGGTGATGGCCAGGCCGCCGTCTGTCCGCGCTCTGGCCTGGATCCCGCCCCGGTGCGAAGTGACGATGGCCTGCACGATGGACAGCCCAAGGCCCGCACCGCGACGGGACAGCGTACCGGGGGTTTCCGCCAGGCGCTCCGTGGAGGAGAGCCGCCGGAACGGTTCGAACAGCCTGGGCACTTCGTAGTCCGGGATCACCGGTCCGGGGTTTTCCACCCTCAGCATTGCGCGGCCCTGTTCATCCCGGCCGGTGGTGAGTTCCACCCAGCCGCCTTCCGCGGCGTTGTAGCGCAATGCGTTGTCGACGAGGTTGTGCAGGAGCCGTTCGAGCAGCACCGCGTCGCCGCGTCCCGGGGCCGGATCGAGTCGCAGGCGCAGTTTGACGCCGCAGTCCCTCGCCATCGGTTCCGACTCGGACAGCACGTGGCGCGCGACCTGCGCCAGGTCCACGTCTCGTGGGTCGGCGATTTCCTGCTCGCTGCCGGCCAGCATCAGCAGGCCGTCGATGATGCGCTCGTGCCGCTGGTTCACCTCCAGCAGCGTGCTGCCGATGTGCATCAGCCGCGAGTCCGGCCGACCGTCCTTGAGCATCGCCACCTCGATCAGCGTGCGGTTGATGGCCAGTGGGGTGCGCAGTTCGTGCGAGGCATTGGCGATGAAGCGCTGCTGGCTGTCGAAGGCGCGGTCCAGCCGTTCGAGCATGCCGTCGAGCGTATCGGCGAGGTCCTTGATCTCGTCCCGCGGGCCGCTCATCGCGATGCGCTGGTGCAGGTTGCGGTCGGCGATGCCGCGCACGGTGGCGGTGATCTGGCGCAGCGGCTGCAACGCCTGGCCGGCGAGCAGCCAGCCGAGCAGCGCGGCCAGCACGCCCGTGGCGGCCAGCGCAACGACGGATACCAGCATCACCCGGCGCATGGCCTCGGCGCGCGCGGCGACGATCTGCCGCTGCGCGTCGGCGACGAGGTCGGGTTCCGGCAACGTCAGCCGCATCCGGGGGGGAAGCGCCGGACCGGCCGCGGCCTCTCCAGCGGCCGCATCGCGCCCCGGCCCGGGCGCGCGCTGCTCCTCCATGTCCGTGTCTGCGGCCGGGCCGCCGACCACCACGCTCCTGACCACCAGCTGGCTGCCGAGCGCCTGGTGCATCTGCACGTACAGGATGCCGATCAGGAATGCGCCGGCGATGAAGAACGCGGCCGCATACAGCACGGTCAGCCGGGTGCGGATGGTGGCATTCCACCGGCGCGGGGGGAGGATGTCGATGTTCATGGGATGCGGTATCCGCTGCCCGGCAGGGTCTCGATCACGGCGGGATCGCCCAGCTTGCGGCGCAGCTTCATGATGGTGAAACGCACGACGTTGGTGAATGGATTGACCTCGTCGTCCCAGGCCTTCTCCAGCAGCTGCTCGGTGGACACGATGCCGCCGTCGGCGCGCAGCAGCTCGAGCAGCACGGCGAATTCCTTGCGCGAGAGGGCCAAGGGCCGCTCGTGGCGGTGCACGGTGCCGCGGTGCACGTCGACGCGGATGCCGTGGCGCTCGATCACGGGTGGCAGCGCCGGCGAGGCGCGCCGCGCCAGTGCCTTCACGCGCGCCACCAGCTCGCTGAAGGCGAAGGGCTTGGTGAGGTAGTCGTCCGCGCCCAGCTCGAGGCCGGCGACGCGCTCGCGCACCGCGGCCGCGGCGGTGAGCATCAGTACCCGCGCGGGTGCGCTGTGCGCGACCATGCGCCGGCATACCTCGTCGCCGGACAGCCGCGGCAGGTCGCGGTCGAGGACGACCACGTCGTAGGGATTCAGGTCGATCTTCTCCAGCGCCCCGGCGCCATCGAAGGCCACGTCCACCGCCATCGCGTGCTGGCGCAGGCCGTCCGCGATCGCCAGCGCCAGTTCACGTTCGTCTTCCACCACCAGCACGCGCATGACCGGTTCCTCAGGCCGAGGCCAGCGCCTCGGTGGGCGACAGGCGCGCGGCGCGCATGGCCGGATAGAGGCCGCCGAGCGCACCGATGGCCAGCGTGGCCAGCAGGCCGCCGGCGATCGCCCACGCAGGGACGGCCGGCGGCCAGTCGCGCATCGCCGCGTAGGCGGCGGTGACGCCGGCGCCGACCAGGATGCCCGCGCCGCCGCCGACCGCCGACAGCACCACCGCCTCGGACAGGAACTGCATGCGGATGTGGCCGCGCGTGGCGCCCTGCGAGCGGCGCAGGCCGATCTCCGCACGGCGCTCGAGCACCGAGATCACCATGGTGTTGACCACGCCGATGCCGCCCACCAGCAGCGCCACGCCGCCCAGCCCCACGAGCAGGCCCGTGAACGCGAGGTCCGCCGCGGCCTGCGCCGCCAGCATGTCCGACGGCCGGGAGACCTGCACCTCGTTCGGGCTGGCGGGATTGGCCACGGCGGCGATCAGGTCGGCCACCTTCTCCACGCTGTCGGGAAGCGTCCGCACGTACATGGTGGTGATTTCCGGGTCGGTGTCGAAATACCTCACCGCCGCCGGCCAGCCCATGAATACGCCGTAATCCAGCGACGCGGCCAGCGTCAGCGGCGCCAGTATGCCCACCACGGTCACCCATCGCCGGCCGAGCCAGACCTGCCGGCCGATGGCGTCCTCGTGGATGCCCAGCCGGGCGGCGGCGCGGGACCCGAGCACCACCGCGGGGAAGTCGAGCAGCGCCTCGTCGAGCCAGCGGCCGGCGAGCAGCTGCGCCCCGAGCGTGCCGGCGAGGTCGGGCCATGCAGCGTACACGGCAATGCCGCCGGTCTCGATGGCGGGGATGCGGTGATGCCGGTACGCATGCAGTCCCGGGAGCTGCGAGATCGTGCTGACCCCCAGCACCTCCGGCATGCGCCCCGCCATCAGCGGCGCCTCCTCCGGCAGCGTGGCCTGCTCGCCGCTGAAACCCGTGCCGGGCTGCACGGTGAGCAGGTTGGTGCCCAGCGATTCGAGCCGGCGCCGAAGCTCCTCCCGGCTCGAGGCCGAGATCCCCACCACGGCCAGCATCGCGCCGATGCCGATGGCGATGCCCAGCGCGGACAGCGCGGCGCGCAGCGGGCGGGCGGTCAGCCCATGGATGGCGAGGCGCAGCAGGTCGCGCGGCGCCAGGCGGATGGTCTCCGGCCCGCTCATGCGCACCCCGGGTCGCTGACGATGCGCCCGTCGCGCACGCGCACCTGCCGGGGGCAGCGCGCCGCGATCCCCGGGTCGTGCGTGATCACCACCACGGCGGTGCCGCTGCGGTGCAGGCCGGACAGCAGCGCCATCACCTGCGCGCCGGTGTGCGAATCGAGCGCGCCGGTGGGTTCGTCCGCCAGCAGCAGGGCGGGCTCGCGCGCCACCGCGCGCGCGATGGCCACGCGCTGCTTCTCCCCGCCCGAAAGCTCGTGCGGCCGATGCCGCATCCGCGCCTCCAGTCCCACGCTCCGCAGCGCCCGCATGGCCCGTTCGCGCCGCTCGCGCCAGGGTATGCCGGTGTAAAGCATGCCGTCGGCCACGTTGTCGAGCGCGCTGACGCCCACGGACAGGTGGAAGTGCTGGAACACGAAGCCGATGCGCCGGGCGCGCAGCACCGACAGCGCGTCGTCGTCGAGCCGGCCCACGTCGTGGCCGTCGACCAGCACCTGGCCGCTGGTGGCGCGGTCCAGGGTGCCGGCGATGTTCAGCAGCGTGCTCTTGCCCGAGCCGGACGGGCCGATGATGGCGACGAGCTCCTCCCGCCCGATGGTGAGGTCGACGCCGTCCAGGGCCCTGACGCCGCCGGCGTGGATGCGGGTGATGCCGCGCAGGCACACGACGGGATCGTCCGCGTGCGCCTTCACGGCACCCTCACGCGCATGCCTTCGGCGATGCCTTCGCCGCTCACTTCCACCATGCCGCCGGCGAACAGCCCGGTCTCCACCTCGACCAGCCGCGCGGCATTGCCGTCGGTCACTTCCACGCCGTAGCCGCCGCCCGGCAGCGCGAGCAGGGCGGTGATGGGCACGGCCAGCACGTCCTCGCGGCGGCCGGTCGTGAACTCCACGTCCACCGACGCGGCTTCGAGGGATCCCAGCGCCTGCTGGTCGGGAATGTCGATCCCGGCCTCGGCCCGTCCCTGCGGGTCGAGTTCACGGCCGACCTTGCGGACCACGCCGCGCACCTCGGCGCCGGTGGGCAGGGTGATGGTCACCTCGTCGCCCTGCCGCGCATGTTCGAGGTCGGCCAGCTCCAGCGGCACGGTGACCGTGCGCGCGGTGCTGGTGTAGCGCAGCACCTGGCTCGACGTGTTGCCGGTGGGCGCGAGGTCGAGCTGGCCTTCCCGGCGGCTGTACACGACGTCGCCGACGCCGGCGAGGTGCGCGGCGATCCGCACCGGCCCCGGCGCCACCACGATGTGCCCGGGTTCGACCAGGCCCGTGGCCGAGCGTCCGCTTTCGTGCTGCCACCGGCGGATCGATGCCGCGGCGGGGCCCTCGAAGCCCAGCGCGGCGAGGTTGGCGCGCAGCACGGCGACGTCCGCGTCGTCATTGGAGCTGGCGAGCAGGGCATCGCGGGCATCGCGCGCGTCGCGCAGCGCGCGTTCGGCGCGGTGCACGGCCAGCCGCGTCTCGGCCAGCGCCGCCTCGGCGGCGGCGAGCTGCAGCTGCCGCTCGCGCCGCGCCGCATCCAGTTCCGCCTGCGCGGCGGCCAGGCCGTAGGCGGCGTCCTGTACTTCGGCCGCCGAGGCGTAGTTCTTCTCCGCCAGCGCCTCGATGCGCCGCAGCCGGTCGCGCGCCGCCGCCACGGCCTGCGCCAGCCGCACGAACTGCGGCGTCCTGGGCTCGTCGCGCCCGCTGTCGGCGACGTGTGCGCGCATCTCCGCCAGCCGTTCCGCGGCCTCGGCCTGCTGCGCGCGCCGCGCGGCCAGTTCCAGTTCCGCGCGCCGCTCCTCGTCACGCGCATTGTCCAGCTCCAGCCATTCGAACTCGCCGAAGGAATCGCCGTGGAACCGCAGGCTGCGGAACGGCGGCAGGTCGCCGTAGAACAGCACCACCGGCTGGCCGTCGATGGCGAACAGCGGCTCACCCCGCTCCACCACCGAGCCCTCCGGCGCGATCCAGGTGACGATGCCCGAGCGCGCGCGGCTGATGAACTGCGCGTCCACGGCGTCGCCGAATCCCAGCGTGCCGGACACCGTCACCGAATCCACCAGCGTGGTGCGGACGACGGGCGCGTATCGCGCCGCGCCCGACGCGCCCGGCACGGACCGCCCGGTCGCCGGCAGCAGGTGGGCGATGCCGAGCAGCGCCGCGAGTGCCAGTGCGCCGACGGCCGCCTTCCGCCAGCGCGCCGATGGCAGTGCCAGCGTCACCGCGGAGGCCCGTTCCTGCGGATGGCGAGCGCGCCGGGGCGATGGATCTGCGCGCAGGCGTCCAGGGCCTGCCGCGATTTCGGGGACGAGAGGTCCAGCCGCGCATCGCCGATCTCGAAGGTTCCATTCGGCGAGGGGTCCGGGAAGTCCTTCACGCCGCGTTCACGCACGCAGGAGGCGAAGGCGAGCAGCGCCTGCATGCGCTCGGGCGTGACGTCCAGGTCCGTGGCACCCATGCCCGGTGGAACCTTGTCCCTGCACGCCTTCTGCGCCGCCTCGAAGCGCGCGCCGTCCCCACGCTCCATGCGCAGCTGGATGCGGCCGTCGGGCGTGGGATCCGGAAACTCCGGATAGCCGTTGGCACGGATGCAGCGGGCGTATTCGACCAGCCGGTCCATGTCCGGTGGTGGACGGTCCTGCGCCGGGGACCCGCGGGATGCGATCGCGAGTCCGCCGGTCACCGCCACTGCCCACATTGCCCTGGCAACGCCTTTCCTCATGCGAAATCTGCCCTTCACGTCGAGCTCCGGTGGATGAACCTGGCGCACAGCATGGCCGGCGAGCCGTTGACGCGGCGTTAGCGCGGCAGCCGATTTCCGGCTATATAGGTTGGTACGCATTCAGGGAGGGCGAGGGGCGGCATCACCGCTCCCGTGGCGAGGCGCAATGAAGACCACGACTGCCGCAAGGAAGAAGGTTTCCGCATGCCTCGCCGCGCTGCTGCTGGCGGGTGCGGCATTCGCGGCGACCCCGGCACCGGAAGATGCAGGACTGGGGGGAGACACACCGCAGCTCGAGGAACTGGGCGAGGTCGTCGTCAGCGGCGAGCGGCCCGCGCGCAAGGTCGCCGAACTGATTCCCTGGCTGCGCCGACTGCTCGGCGAATACACCGTCGAGGGATACGTGGACGTGGCCGGCCAGGGCGAGCCCGAGGACCGCAGGCCCGCGAGCGGCTCGGGAATCTGCGTGGGCTTTGGCGTGGCGCCTGGCGTGCAGTGCCAGTTCACGGTGACCTGGGATCCGCCCCGGCCGGGAAGGATGCTGCTGATGCCGGCCTCCGCCTCGGCGATGAAGCCGGTGATGATCCTCTACGGCGTGGAACCGGATGAGCTCGGCATCCGCTACCTGCAGGTGGACAGCCGCGGGCTGGCGGAAGGTGCAACCGGTGTGGTGGTGGGCGACGACGGGTCGTTCAAGGCCGCCTGCGTGGACATGCCCGATGGCTGCGAACGCATCACCCGCATCACGGCGCTGCCCGAGAGCAAGTACATCGAAATGCAGGTCGACACCGTGGTCAACGGCGACCTGGAAGTGCGCTACCGCTTCCAGCTTACGCGCGTGCGCGAGCCGCAGGCCGAGGATGGCGGGGCGAAGCTGGACTTCCTGGACCTCGACGAGCCGGCCGAAGCGGAAGAGTCGCCGGCGGGGGGCGGCGCAGCGGAGGCGGACGAGTGAACGCCGGTATTGCCGTGCCGGCCGGCCTCATGCTCACCTGCTGCGCGGTCATCGCCGGTGCGGCCGGAAAGAATCCACGCGACGCGAAGATGGATGTCACCTACATGGCGGCCCAGCCGATCACCGATCCACTGCTGATCGGGGAGTGGCTCGCCCGCTTCGCGGGCAGGTACCGGGTCGAGGGGGTGATTCCGCGGGTCGAGCCCGATCCGATCCATGGCGCCATCGATTGCCAGCTGGTCGGCCCGGGGCCGGGCCTGCACTGCATCTACAGCGTCTCGTGGCTCGAGCGCTTGCCGACCCGCGCGGACAGCGGCATCTACGATGTCAATAGCGTCCCCTGGCTTGACCCGGCGATGATGCTGCTGGGCATCGACCCGGCGGCACGGGGACTCAGCTACCTGCTGGTGAACCACAAGGGCCTGCCGGACGGGGGATCGGGCTTCATTGCGGGCGAGCGGGCCACCTTCAGGGCCAGGTGTGCCAATCCGCGCGAGATACTCGAGAAGATCAGGATTCCGGTCAACGGCAGGCCGCCCGCCACCTGCGAGCGGATCACCCGCATCGACCTGCGGCCGGGCGAAAGGATCGTGAAACATGGTGGTGGAAGTCGAGGTCAATGACGAGGTGGTCGGCACCCTCGACATGTCGCTGTACCGCGTGGCCCGTGACGACCCGACGCCGATGCAGAGGAAGCGCCGACGGCAATGAGGTCCCGCAGGAAGATGATCCCGTGCTGGAAGCGGAAGGCCTGGTTCGTGGTCCTGCCGCTGGCCGTGCTGGGGCTGGCGCAGGCTCCGCGCGCCGAAGCGGCCGGCATCAATCCGCGCGAGGTGCGCAGCGTCCCGCCGCCTCCCGAAGCCCTGCCCGTCACCGACCCGGACCAGATGGGCGAGTGGCTGATGCGGCTGGTGGGACGGTACCGCATCGAGGGTTCGCTGTTCATGCCGACCCGGACCTTCCTGTTCCGCAACACGGAAGGGGAGGAGACCGAAGGCGAATTCGAGTCACGCTTCGAGCAGGCCCGCGGAACCGGCGACTGCGCCTCCGTGGGTGCCGGGCCGGGCGTGAGCTGCATCTTCAATGTTTCCTGGCAGGAGCAGTACGAGATCATCATGGACCCGGACGCCGGCCCGGTGGGTGTCTGGCACCTGCCGGAAGGTGTGCCGTACCTGAATCCCGCGGCGCTGCTGATGGGCATGGACCTGGCGAACCAGCGCCTCGCCTACCTGCTGGTGAACAGGAACGGCCTGCCCGAGGGTGGAGCCGGTTCCATCGCCGGCGACCGCGCCACGTTCAGGTCGAAATGCGTCAACGCGCCGCCGCTGCTGGCCAGGCTGAACCCGGCACAGAAGTTCGACGAGAAGCCGCCGCTGACCTGTGATCGCATCACGCACATCGACGCGAAGTCCGATGGCCGTTCCGTGGAAGTGAGCATCACCGTCGAGATCAACGACGAAATGGTGGCGCTGACCCGCCTGACGCTGCGGCGCCTGGCCGCGGATGGCTCCGTGCAGAAGGAGACGCGCCGCCGCCAATGAAGGCGGGAACGTAAGCAACTGCGCAAATCGACACGTGCATCGCGGAGCTGCCCGACGGCTCCGGGCTGAAGACGCCGCGCTGGCACAACATCTACCGCGTTCGGTCCGCGGGTGGCGAGGACCCGGCCGGGCCGGGCGATCCGGCCTGGGATCGCGGCGCGGCGGCCGCGGCGAGCACCTGTTCGATGGCCTGGAGGCGATCCCCGGACGGAAGGCCGGCGGTGTCCCAGCGTCCCGCCATCCTTCCATCCTGCAACAGCACGAACCCGTCGCAACAGCGGC